>DASRJB010000488.1:0-2269 GCA_035649715.1 Pirellulaceae bacterium | reverse complement strand
ATGGCGAGGTCGTGCGGGAACTGGTGGCCTGATGACGGGCGCGTGCTTGCTCGTGGCGCTGGCTGTTGTCGCGACACCGGCAGACGGCCTGCCCGCTGCGCCGGTAACCGCGCTGGCCTTTGCACCTGATGGGACGTCGGTCCTGGCGGCCACGCCGCACGAGGTAGCCGAATTGTCCTGGCCCGAACTCAAACTGCGGCGCAAGATCGTCGCCGATCTCAACCACGTTCACGATCTCGCCTTTGCCCCGCGCGGCAAGGCGCTGGCCATTGCCGGCGGCAAACCGGGCGAGTCGGGACGCGTGGCGCTGGTGAGCTGGCCGGAAGGAATGCCGCGTGAGCCGATCGATGCGGGGAGCGACGTGATCTATCGGGCGGCCTGGTTTCCAGACGGCAGCAAGCTGGCGCTGGCGTGTGCGGATAAGTGTGTGTACGTCGCGGCCCCCGGTGGCCATGCGGAACTCACATTCCAGGAGCATTCCGCGCCCGTGCTTTCGGCAATTGTCATCCCGTTGGCGAATCGACTGCTACTGCTTTCGGGCGGGCGCGATCAGACGATCCGGGTGTGGAATGCGGATCAATCCGACAAATCACTGCGCAGCTTCGACAACCACACAGCGGCGGTTTACGACCTGGCGCTGCGGCCAGCGGCGGACGATTTGCCGCCGATCGTGGCCTCGGCGGGGGCCGATCGCACGGTCCGCTTCTGGCAGCCGACGATTGGGCGCATGCTGCGCTTCAGCCGGCTGGCGAGCCCGCCGCTGGCAGTTTGCTGGACCGCAGACGGCCAGCAAGTCTGCGCGGCCTGCCAGGACGGCCGTGTGCGGATTGTCGAATTGCAGACTGCCCGCGTCGTCGCCGAGCACGACGCGATCGACGGCTGGGCCCATAGCATTATCCTCGCGCCCGACGGCAAGTCGATATTGGTCGGCGGCGAGGGGGGCCAGCTCAAGGTCATCACGCAGCACTGAGTCACGCCGCGCTGATTCACACCAGCCCCCACCGCTTTCGCAGATACCATTCGAGCGACAGAGTCACTGCCAGCGTCAGCAAAAACGCCCAGGCGTCCGCGCCGGTGGATGCCAGCTTCCACTTGATCTGCCGCTCTTCGTATTCCTTGGGGCGGTCGGCATACTCGCCGAGCAGCACGGGAAATTGCTCAGGGAGCACGAGCTTGCCCCCTTCGTGCCGCGTCTCGCGGGCCAACGAGTCGAGGAACAGCGGATCGGCCGCGATGTTGCTCAGCTCGACGTCCCGGTCAAAGACGAGGAACTCCGCACGGGCGCTTCCTAGCGTCTGCCCCTGGCGCGTGGCGGCCACTTCGATGGCATAGTCGCCCGGCTCGGTCACTTCCAGCGAGCCGGCGAAGTTCCCCTCCCGGTCCTTGGCCAGCTTCAGCGTTTGCTTTCCGCCGCTGGGGAGCGTGACGGCGGCGTCGATCTGTGCGTCCGCGATCACGTCCCCGGCGCTCGTTCGCGCCCCGGCCGTAACCTGCACGCGGCTGCCGGGGTTGAACCGCCGCTGCTCGAGCTTGACCCACACGTCGTCGCGGGCCAGGTCGTCTCGCCGCACTAGCCACAGGATGATCTGCCGCCAGAACCGCTTGTGCTCCTTTTCAAACCCGTGCATTTGCCAGAGCCACGTCGATTCGGTCCCCAGAGCCAGCACGCGGCCGCGGCCGAACTCGCCCGACACGAGCACCGGCTCCTGCTGCGGCGTTTCCAGGAGCACCCGCACGCCCGGGGCCTGCTTGACGCCGGCAAACCGGTGCACCCAGTTCAGCGGCGTCAGCTTCTTCCATACCGAGTCGTTCTCGGCGGCCGGCGCCAGCCGTGTGATCGAATGCGAATCGGCCGGCGCCAGCGGCACCGGACCATCGCGGAAGAAGCGATCCTGAGCCTGGGGGCTGAGCTGCGTCCCTTCGATGGGGTCCATTTCGATGGGCAACACCTCTTCGAGCGCCGTGCCGCGATAGTGCCCCCAGCCAAAGCTGGTTTCGCCGCCGATCATCACCAGCCCCTTGCCGGCATTCACCTGCTCAGCCAGGAGCTTCACGCTTTCGGGCGTGAGCAGCTCGGCGTCCAGGTCGCCAATCACGAAGGCGTCGTAGCGGCCGGTGCGAAGGTCGCCCGTGATGTCGTACTGACTGGCCTGATTGCGGCGGTCGATAATACGGTCGTCGAGCTCGATGTCGGGCGAAGCGTTGAGGCTGGCGCGGAGGAATTTTTGCTCGAAGCGTTTTTCTCCGTCGAGATAGAGCACGCGCAGGC
>DASRJB010000487.1:0-2586 GCA_035649715.1 Pirellulaceae bacterium | reverse complement strand
AATTTCGAGCTGCTCGTTACGATCGACTGCGACGGACAGCACGAGCCGCAGCGGATTCCGCTGTTCTTCGACGCCTGCACGCCCGACGTCGATATTGTGTCCGGCAGCCGCTACCTGGAGATTTTTGCGGGCGACAGCGCCCCGCCGGCCCAGCGCCGCAAGATCAACGAGCAAGTCACGGCGGAGCTCAATCGCCGCCTGGGGCTCAACCTGACCGACGCCTTTTGCGGCTTCAAGTGCTACCGCGCGGACGGGCTGCGGAAGCTGCACATCACCGAGCCGGGCTACGCGATGCCGCTGGAGGTTTGGGTCCAGGCCGCGGCCGCGGGGCTGAAGATCATCGAGCTGCCGGTACCGCTCATATACTTGGACGAGAAGCGCTCGTTCGGCGGCGTCCTCGACGACGCTCAGACGCGGCTTGAGTATTACCACCTCACGCTCGATCGCGCCATCGCCGCCGCACCCGCTGGCTGCTGCGGGTAGTCCGTAGCCGACGCTGCTTCCAGCCGCTTGAAGCGCACCTTCGTCAAATCCGGAACAATCCGGCCCGCGGCGTGACCTAGGCTTGTGCGCTTCCGCCTCGCCTTGGGGTGCGCGATGACTCAGCAGGAAATCGTCTCGCTGGTGGTTTTTGTGTCGATGTGCGTGGTGTGCTGTTTCACCGGCGCAGTGGTGCGGCGCTGGCTGCTCAACCGCTGCTTCCCGGCATTCCGGTTTGAGCC
Source organism: Pirellulaceae bacterium (assembly GCA_035649715.1). GTDB lineage: Bacteria > Planctomycetota > Planctomycetia > Pirellulales > Pirellulaceae > CAYLLN01. The sequence continues at coordinate 1,864 of DASRJB010000487.1, read as the reverse complement.
CTGGCTGTTCGAGCCGATTCGCCAGTCGGACCTGACGGATGAGCAGCGGCAGTTCTTCGCGAAGCATACGCCGGTTTATCTGGCCCGTGGATTCGAGCCCCTGGGCGACTTCCTGCTTAGGCGCGACGCCCGGCCCTCCGTGGTCCGCTTCTTCCTCAGCCGCGACCGGACGACGGTCGGCGAGCTGACCTGGTACCTCGATACCACGACGATCGGCTGCATGTCGGTGCTGCTCGACGGCTTTTTCCTGGAATCCGGCACCGGTGAAGTGCAGGTTCTGCCGCCGGCCGAGCACGGGCTCCAGTTCTTCATGTTGCCGCAAGAGGACGCGCCGGGGCTGATCGACCTGCACGCAGCCAGCGTTGCTGGCGTGGCAGCAGAGCGCAGGACGTCCCCGGCAAAAATCGAGCGCGACGACGTGAAGGCCCTGGCGAACTACGGCCGGGAGCTGTCGCTGCGCTCGCTGCACAAGCAGGGCGTCATCGATGAGTTGCCCGCATTCCTGCGCAAGAAGCAGGCGGCCTGTTAGCCGATCCAACATGTTCCTGGACCGGGCCGCGCAGGATTGGGCCGCGCAGGATTGGGCCGCGCAGGGGCCTGATCTCGCATTGAGGCAAGGAGGCACGGCAGCGCGAAGAGGAACTTGATAGCCGGGAGCAAATCCGCCCATACTGCCTGCTCCTCTTGCGCCGCTACACCACGCGTTAGATTGAGCGACTTGAAACGACTGCAGGTATCCCATGAAACACGTGCTGTTGGCCCTGGCCCTCTGCCTGTCCGCGATGTCCGCGGCTGCTGATGATCTCCCCACCACCGGCGAGCCGCGGCCGGAGTTGGCCGCGTTCGATGCGTGGATGCAGGGCTTTCTGCAGGAGCACAAGATTCCAGGGGCCGCGCTGGCAATCGTCAAGGACGGCAAGCTGGTCTATGCCCGCGGCTTCGGCTGGGCCGACCGCGACGCCAAGGAGCAGGTAGAGCCCGACGCGCTGTTTCGCATCGCCAGCGTGAGCAAGCCGATCACGGCTGTCGCAATCCTCAAGCTCGTCGATCAAGGGAAGCTGAAGCTCGACGACAAAGTGCTCGACCACCTGAAATACGACCCGCACTTCGAGAAGGATGGCAAGTTCGACGAGCGCTGGAAGCAAGTCACGATCCGGCACTGCCTGGCACACACCGGCGGCTGGGACCGCGGCAAGTCCTACGATCCGATGTTCCAGGCAATCCGCATGGCCAAATCGATGGAGATCGAGCTGCCGATCCTGCCGGAGCACATCATCCGCTACCAGCTTGGGCAGCCGCTCGATTTCGATCCCGGCGAGCGCTACGCCTATTCCAACTTCGGCTACAGCCTGCTCGGCCGGACCATCGAAAAGATCAGCGGCCAGCCGTACGAGAAGTACGTGCAGGAGGAAGTCCTGAAACCGCTGGGCATCACGCGGGCGCGGATCGGCGGCTCGCTGGAAAGCCAGCGGGCCGAGGGCGAAGTGCGGTACTACGACGCCCGCAATGGCGAAGGCACCGCGATCGTGGGCCTGGGGGCCGGCGTGAAGAAAGTGCCGATCAGCTACGGCACCTGGCGGCAGGAGACATTCGACTCGCACGGCGGCTGGATCGCCTCGGCCCCGGACCTGGCCCGCTTTGCCGCGGCGTTCGACTTCAACGACAGCCAGGATCATACGCGCGCGGATCTGCTCAAGGCCGGCTCCGTGCGGCTGATGTTCGGTCCCGTCGTCAAGATGACATCCGCGACGGCCGGCAAGACCGGCGGCGACCGCTCTTACAGCCTGGGCTGGATGATCGAGCCGGGCGAGAACCAGACTTTCACGGCCCGGCATAGCGGCTCGCTGGCCTGCACGGCCTCGTC
>DASRJB010000486.1:0-4565 GCA_035649715.1 Pirellulaceae bacterium | reverse complement strand
TCGAACTTGGCCTTGGCGTCCATCACCTTCAGGCTGCCCTTGGGCATGCCGGAGAAATCCATCTCGATTGGCGGAAAGGCCAGCAGATCGTGGTTGCCGAGCACGCCGACGTAAAACTCGCGGCCTTCGATGAACTCTTCGACCAGGGCCGCGTCGCCCAGTTCCTTGTGAATCTTCATAACCCGATCCATCAACTGCTGCATATTGCGGACCAGCGATTTCTCGTCGATCCCGATCGAGGCATCCATCCGCAGCGGCTTCACGAACAGCGGCATCCGCAGCTTGCCTCCCGTTTCGAAATCGGCATTCGGTGCGAAGATCGCGAAATCGGGATATTGGATCCTTTCGTAGGCCAACAGCTTTTTGGCGAGGGCCTTGTCTTCCTGCAAATACAGTTCGCCGGGTCCGCCGCCGGTGTAGGGAATTTGCAGCAAATCGAGGATGCCCGTCACGCCCATCTGCCCGCCGATCACCTCGTGGCCGAACGACTCGAATACGTTGAACACCAGGTCCGTCTTGGCCGCTTTCAGGTCGCGAACCAATTGCTCGACGTCGTCGAAGGTCGCCACGACGTTGGTCTTGTCGCCGCGGGCCAACAGCGCCCGCGTAATCTGCGGAACGACGGCGTCGGGCTCCGACTTCCCGTTCTCCAGGTTCGCCAACACGGTGACCTTCACGGAGGCTCCTCGCTCTCGCCCAAGCAACTCCCACCGACCGAAGCAAAAGCTATGCCGGCGCGGGCGACGGCAAGCGCCAAATGTCGATGCAGGCGTGATCTAGGCGACTTGTGCGGCCCCGGCTTAAGATGACGCCTTATGACAATTCTGCTGCTCTTGACAATCTATTGCAGCTTGATCGTGGTCGCTTCCCTGCTCGGAGGAGCGCTGCCCGGCTGGTTCCGACTCACGCACCGGCAAATGCAGCTCGTGATGAGCTTCGTCGGCGGGCTCATGCTCGGCGTGGCCGTGCTTCACCTGCTGCCACATTCCGTGGCCGAGCAGGGCTCGGTCGATCGTGCGGCGGCGTGGACCCTGGGCGGCCTGCTCACCATGTTTCTGCTCATTCGCGTGTTTCACGTGCACGCCCACGAGCATGGCGATGCGGGGGACGTGCTCGACGAGCACCGCCACACCCACGACCACGAGGGACCTTGCTCGCACGAACATCAGCACCAGCACGCCCACGGGCAAAGCCGCGGCACTCACGCCTTTAGCTGGCTGGGACTGGCTTTCGGTCTATCGCTGCATACGTTGATCGACGGCCTCGCGCTCGGCGCTGCCGTCGCGGCCGATGCACATGAGGCGCGCAGCTTCGCTCTGTACGGCCTGGCCACCTTTCTGGCGGTCGCTCTGCATAAGCCGCTTGACGCCCTCTCGATCACCTCGCTGATGGCGGCGGGCGGCTGGAAGCAGAGCGACATCCAGCTGGCCAACGCCATTTTTGCGCTGATGTGCCCGCTGGGTGCGCTGGCTTTCGTGTTCGGCTTCGCCGGATTGTTTGCCGAGCAGCACGTCGTCGTCGGTTGCGCCCTGGCCTTTGCCGCGGGCGTCTTCCTCTGCATCTCGCTCGCCGATCTGTTGCCCGAAGTTGCCTTTCACACACACGACCGCGTGCGCCTGACGCTGGCGCTGATGGCGGGCATTGCGCTGGCCTGGTTGATCGGCTTCATCGAGCCAGGGCATTCCCACCAGCACCATCACGACACAGCACATCAGCACTCCGAGAACGGCCCCTAGTCGCAACTTCGTCCCGCCTCATGCTTAGTGTCTCACCGCAGGACGTCCTCGGGGCCTAAGATTTGCGCCGAGGCGAGGCTGTTGCCGAAGTGGGTGAAGTCGCGGAAGGTCCAGACGACCTTCTTGTCCTTGGTGACCTCGATGAGCTGCGGGTTGCCCTCGCCGGCGTGGCAGTTGCCGAAGATGATGTTCCCATTTTTGAGCACTTGCAGCGTGGTGACCCAGGCCAGCGTGATACCGGGCAGCTCCTTTTGCTCGATGCTCCAGACGGTTTTGCCCTCGGGCGTGACTTCGATCACGCGGTTGCCGTTGCCGCAGGCGATGAGCGTGTTGCCGCTGGCCACCCGCAGCGCGCCGAAGACGGACGTGCCGTGGCCTTCGGGGCCGTGGCCGGGCGAAGCGGGGCGGCCGGCGAGATCGAGCCGGTAGGTCCAGACGACTTTGCCCGCGGGGTCGTACTCGCGGACGGCCCCGTCGGCTTCGTGGCAGACCAGGTAGTTGCCGCTGGCGAGCTTGCGGGCCAAGCGCGTGTCGCGGTGCGGATCGGGATGCTCGACGGTGAGCGGGATTTCGCGGGCAAGCTTGCCGTCGCGATCGACTTCGACGAGGCGGCGGTTGCCGCTTTCGGCGACGAGCGTGTTGCCGTCAGGCAGCCGCTGGAAGGCATGAATCTCGACTCGTCCGGAGTATCCGGGCCGGGGTCGGGCGGTATAGGTCCAGACGAGTTGTTTGCCTGGCGTCAGCTCGTCGATCTTTGCGGGGCCCGTATGGAGGAGGAAGTTGCCATTTGCCAAACACGCGATGTCGTGCGAGTTGTGCTTGCAGGCGACCTCCCATTCCACACCTCCGTGTGCGTCGATAATGGCCACGCGGCCCTGATCCTGGGCCAGCACTCGGTAGGCGGTCCCGGCGGCGGGCTCCGCGGCGCGAACCGCCACGCTTAGGAGCCCGACCGCCAGTACCGCGGTTCCCATGGCCGTCCAACTGGAGTTTGCTAACCTACGACCGAGGATACCCATGGTGCACCTTTCAGCGAGGGAAGGGCGATGCAAGCAGACGTTTGCAGCAGCAAGTCCGTGCGGCCGCAACCTGCCCCAAGGGGCCCTTCGACCTGAAAGTTGCTTTTGCCGGGCATCCTGACCGGCACGGACTGGCAAAGCACGTATTGTGCCGCGGGCACGGAAAGTCGCGAAAGTGGGCGCGCCGCAGCCGCTAGCGGCCGGGTCGTGCGAGTCGACCCGGTTTTAAGGACTGCCAGCGGTGCTGGCTTCGCGCGGCCTGCCCACAGGCGATGGTAGAAACTTCCATCGCCGCTGAAAAAACGCCAATGTTCCCGTCCCTGGTCGAAGAACCGCTATGCCGCGCGCCAGCCGTAGGCGTCGGCCAGCGCCTTGCTCACCGCACCGGTCAACTCCGGCAGCCGCACGGGCTTGGGCAAGACCGAATAGGCCGCAGCCGCCCGGGCCCGGGCGACAATGGCGTCGTCAAGGCCCGCCGAGATCAGGATCCATGGCAGCGGCACCAAGAGCTCGCGGGCGTGCAGCCGCTCGATCATTTCCAGGCCGCTTAGCCGCGGCATGTGCATGTCGAGCAGCAGCAGATGCACCTCGTGGCGGGCGACGACCTCCAGGGCTTCTTCGCCGTCGCCGGCCTGCAGCGTCTCGAAGCCGCGATCGGCCAACAGCCCGGCCACCGTCTCGCGAAAGTCGCGATCGTCGTCGGTGATCAGCAGGCGGGGCGTAATCAGAACCACGGCAATCGAAAAATCAAAGAACCGAAGAACCCAAGAACCAAACTGACAGCGGAACAGCTAATTCCTACGTCAATGCAAGCAGGATGCCGGGTACTGCTCAATGACTACCGTGCTGCCGCAACCCGGCCTGGCGTGCTGCCGCAACCCGTTACCGGCGCTGTACTTCTATCAAACGTTGTAAACTGAAGAAAGTCAAATTCTTGGCGGCCGGCTGCGGCGGCTGCCAATTTGCAAGGCATGGACTCAACCACAAGCAATTTCGGCAAGACCTGGATCACCCCCGACCGGCTGCTGCTGGGGGGTGTGCTGCTGGCGGCGCTGATCGTCCGCGGAGGAGCGCTCTGGGCGCTGCGGGGCAATCTGGACGGCGACCCCGACGCCTATCGCCAGATCGCCGAGAACCTGCTGCGGCACGGCGTCTTTGCAATGGGGGACAGCGACGACCCGCCACCGCCGACGGCTTTCCGGCCGCCGCTCTATCCGATCGTGCTGAGCAACCTGCCCGACGCCAGCGGCCACAACGTCTCGCTGGGCAAGGTCGCCGTGCTGCACGTGCTGCTGGGCGTGGCGACTGTGTGGCTGACGTGGCTCGTCGCCCGTAGGGTGGGATCAGCGAGAGCATCGAGCGCCGGCCCACCATTAGCCGGGCAGGCGAGCGATGGTGGGCCGGCGGCCGCCGACCACCGCTCCGCGGCGGAGCCCGCCTTGTCCCACCCTACAATCGCGGCACTACTCGTTGCCTGCGACCCGATCCTCCTGAACCAGCAGTCGCTGGTGATGACCGAGACGCTGGCGACGTTTTTGGCGGTGCTGGCTCTTTGGTGCCTTGCGCGGTTCAGCGAGCGTCCCTCCTGGTTCTGGGCCGGCTTGTCCGGCGGAGCGATCGGCCTGGCCGCGCTTTGCCGGCCGACGTTCCTGCCCTGGCTGGGGCTGGTCGGGATCGCGATGGTCGTAATTCAGAATTCAGATTTCAGAATTCAGAAATGCAGCGCTCAGGCGAGGTCTTGGTGGGCGGGGCTCGGCGTCCGCTTGGCCAGAGCGCTGGCACTGGTGGCAGTTGCGGCCACGGTGATGTC
>DASRJB010000485.1:0-4933 GCA_035649715.1 Pirellulaceae bacterium | reverse complement strand
AGGAGCTCGACGAGCGTGAAACCGCGCCATTCAGGCGGAGCGGGAGATTTCCTGAAGCGCCACTGCGCAGGCATAGTCATGGGGTTCTCCGGAATCGAAACAAAGCGGCGTCCCCCAGGCGGCTGTAAAGTACCATCGGCTTGATTTCGATTCAAGTTTTTGCGTTTCCAGTTGATTGTCCGCCTGCTTTGGCGAAAAATCTCACCAACGCGCGCTGCTGCCTGCTTCTCCCGCATAAGATGCGAGTCCAATATGGTTTCCCGACTGAGTTGGATGACGATCGTGGCGGTCTTCGCTGCTGGCTGCGGCCAGCCTTCGGGCACCGTGAGCGGGACGGTCACGTTTCACAACGTGCCGATTGAGCAGGGCCTGATTACGTTCTTTCCCCTGGGGGCAGAAGGCGGCTCGGCGGGCGGCGAGATTGTCAAGGGGAAATACACGGTTGCTGACCTGAAGCCGGCCAAGTACCACGTCGTCGTTGAGGCAACCAAGGAGCCCAAATTTACCACTCCGAACGATCCGGCCAACAGCCGCACAAAGTCCGCCGAGGAAATTCGCGCCCAATACGACCCGCTGCCGCTGGACACATCGGGCAAGGAGCAGGACCTGGAGGTAAAGGGTGGACCGCAGACGCTCGATTTCAATCTGGCGTCGAAATCCAAGCCCAAGCTCTAGGCCGTTGCTTTGCTCGATGCAGCGGGTAAATGGGCCGCGCCGGCTTCGGGTACGACGCGCTTGCCGTGCTGGCGGGCGAGCACTTGCGTAAACTCCGCCCCGAAGAACAGGATCATCGCCGAGTAATAGATCCAGAGCAGCAAGAGAGCCAGCGAGCCGGCGGCGCCGAAGGCGCTGGTCGGATCGGCCCAGGCGAAGTACAGGCCCAGGCCGAACTTGCCCAGCACGAACAGCACGGACGTGGCCAGCGCGCCGGCCCAGACGTCGGACCAGGCGATCTTGGCGTCGGGCAGGAACTTGAGAATCGCCGCGAAGAGCAGCGTGATGATCGACAGCGACAGCGCCGCGTTCAAGGCCCAGATGACGCGGCTCGAAAGTCCGGCCGGAGCGTGCGCGTCGATCCACTGGCCGAACTCCGCCAACAGCCAGCTGGCCACGAGCGACGTCAGCAGCAGAAACGCCACGCCCAGGAGCATCCCCAGCGAGAGCACGCGCTTGAGCACGAACGCCCGCCAGCCGCTTTGCTTGGGATCGGGCTGGACGCCCCAGGCCCGGTTCAGCGCGGTTTGCAGTTCCAGCAAGACGCCGCTGGCCCCGACCAGCAAGACCGCCGCGCCGACGAGGGAGCCCCACAGGCCGTGGCCCGGCAGATGGGCCTGGTCCAGTATCGTCTGCAGATTCTCGGCCGTCCGCGGACCCATTGCCTCCGAAACGTGGGCGATTAAGCGGTCGGTCGCAGCCTGCTTGTTGACCACCAGCCCGGCGATCGAGATCACGACGACCAGCAGCGCTGGCAGCGAGAAGATAGCGTAGTACGCCAGCGCCGCCGCCAGCCGCGGACACTCGTCCTGCAGGAACTCATTCACCGTTTCGGAGAGAGTCTTCCACATGGATCGTCATTTCCAGCGCCACGCGCGCCGCACGGCCCGCAGCGCCGCCTGCGCTTGCTCCGGGCGGCCTGATTCGCCGGCCGCCGCGACGTGCCGAAAATCACCGCGTAGCGCCTTCAGGGCGTACCGTTCTTCGTCAATCTCCGAGTGCGTGCGCAGGCCCAGCCGCCGGAACCAGGTCAGCGGCGGGCACCAGCCGCTGGCCGCGTGCTGCAGCAAAAGCCCGGCAGCGAGCGCGGGCAGCAAAAAGAAGCGCCGATCGACGAAGGCCCCCAGCCCCAAGCCGACCAGCGCCGCGGCGGCCGCGTTGGCCTCGAGCGTCCGCTCCAGGGCCCACTCGTCGTGGAGCTCCCGCAGGCGGCGGTCGATGGCCCCCGGCTCGCCGCTGGCCAGGCGGACGACGTTGTGATTCGTCTGCTGCCGGATTGACGCGCTCGAATCCGGCGTGCCGCCAACCCATCGGGCGGTTTCCGCGATCGCCAAAGACATCGTTTCCCTCGTTCGTTCGAGACTGTAACAGAGCCAGAGTGTGCAAACCACGGGCCAGTCGCCGCCTTGGAGGCCGGCGGTCGGGCGGCGAGAATGCGAAGCATGCAACAGCCGCCGACGCGCGATCAGCTCGCCTCGCTCTATCTCGATCAGCTGCCGTTTCCGCCCTACCCGGTCCAGGAAGAAGCGCTGCTGGCCTATTTTACGGCCGAACAGGGCGTGCTGGTCTGCGCCCCGACGGGCACCGGCAAGACGCTGATCGCCGAGGCGGCCCTCTTCGAGGCGCTGCACACCGGCACGCGGGCCTATTACACGACGCCGCTAATTGCGCTCACCGAGCAGAAGCTCCAGGAGATGCAGGCCGCCGCTGTTCGCTGGGGCTTCTCGGCCGACGACATCGGCCTGGTCACCGGCAACCGCCGCGTCAATCCCGACGCGCCGGTGCTGGTGGTGGTGGCCGAGATTCTGTTTAACCGCCTCCTGCATGGGGCGCGGGAGGGCGGGAAGGAGGGAAGGAGCGACAGAGAGACCGAGAGACAGAGCAATCCCTCCGTCACTCCTTCGCTCCTTCCCTCCATCCCGTCTCCATTGGGAGACCGTTCCGCGCTCAATCCCGCACTCGATTTTTCCAACGTCTCAGCGGTGGTGATGGACGAGTTCCATAACTTCGCCGATCCGGAGCGGGGAATCGTGTGGGAACTGGCCCTGGGCCTGCTGCCGGCGCACGTGCGGCTGCTGCTCTTGTCGGCGACGGTGGGCAACGCGTTCGAGTTCCGCCAGTGGCTGCAAGCGGCGCACCACCGTTCTATCGAGCTGGTGCAGAGCAGCGAGCGGAAGGTGCCGCTGCAATACCAGTGGGTCGGCGATCAACTGCTCTCGGAGCAGCTGGAGAAAATGGCCGAGGGCGACGAGGCGAAGCGGTACACGCCGGCGCTGGTCTTTTGCTTCAATCGCGACGAGTGCTGGAACGTGGCCGAGATGCTCAAGGGCAAGTCGCTGCTAGCCGACGGGCAGCAGGCGCGCCTGGCCGATGCATTGGCCCGATACGACTTCAGCGAGGGCGCCGGGCCGAAGCTGAAGGCGATCTTGCAGCGCGGCGTAGGCGTGCACCACGCCGGCGTGCTGCCGAAATACCGCCGCATCGTCGAGGAGTTGTTTCAGCAGAAGCTGCTCTCGGTCTGCGTCTGCACCGAGACGCTGGCGGCGGGGATCAACCTGCCGGCCCGCAGCGTTGTGCTGCCCACGCTGCTCAAGGGCAAACCGGGCGAGATGAAATTGATCGACTCCAGCACGGCCCACCAGATTTTCGGCCGCGCCGGCCGGCCGCAGTTCGACGCCCAGGGCTACGTCTTCGCCCTGGCCCACGAAGACGATGTGAAGATCCTGCGGGCCAAAGAGAAGCTCGACAAGATTCCCGAGGACACGAAAGACGTCGGCCTGCTGCGGATGCGGAAGGAGCTGAAGCGGAAGCTGCCGACGCGGCGGGCCACCGAGCAGTACTGGTCCGAGCCGCAATGGGACAAGCTCCGCACCGCGCCGCCCCTCAAGCTCGCCAGCCGCGGGCCGATTCCCTGGCGGCTCTTGGCCTACATGCTCGAGGCATCGCCGGAAGTCGAACCGATCCGCCGGCTGGCCGGCAAGCGCCTGATGGAAAGTGGCCGGATGGTCGGCGCGCAGAAGCAGCTCGATCAGATGCTGCGGACGCTGTGGGCCGGCGGGTATGTGCGGCTGGAGCCGACGCCGCCGGCGGACGGAGAGACGGAGGGAAAGAGTGATGGAGGGAAGGAGCGACAGAAGGAAGAGCCGCGCCGCAAGCCGTTGCTCGACGTAACGGTCCGTGCCCCCGTCTCTCCGTCCCTCCCTCCCTCCGTCGCTCCCTCGCCGCCTCCAGCGCCTCCGGTCTATCAGGCCAAATTCGCCCACTCAACCGAAGACCTCCCCAAGCTTCTAAGACTCCGCGGCATCAATCCGCTGTACGGCGTGTTCCTGGTGAATCAGCTCGGCATCGCCAGCCGCGAGGAACGGCTGCAGGCCTTTGAGAGCGTCCTGGAAATGCCCGGCTCGGTAGCCAAGCACGTCCGCGTACCGAAGTACGAGGAGATGCCGCCGGGGCCGCTGGCCACAACGCGACTGGACGTGGAGCTGCTGCAAATGGGCCTGGCGACGCCCGAGCAACTGGGAGCGAAACCGGCCCAGGAAGAGGACGAGCCGCAGCAGCGCCGCGGCATGTTCGAGGAAAAAGTCTGGCCGCTCACGCTCGGCGAAAAGCTGCGGCTGCTCTTCGACGCGACGTTTTCCGAGGTCCATTCGCTCTTCACGACCTCCGTCTGGGCTGCGGGCGAGGTGCTCGAGTTCGGCGGCAACTTCAACAAGTACATCACCAGCCGCGGCCTCCAGAAGCAGGAAGGGGTGATCTTCCGGCACCTGCTCAGGCTGATTCTGCTGGTCAAGGAATTCCAGCAGTTCACGCCGCCCGACTGTTCGCCGGAGGAGTGGCTGGCGGAGCTGCGCGACATCGCCGACCGCCTGGCCGACTGCTGCCGCCGCGTCGATCCGCAAAGCACGGACAAGACGCTGGAGGAAGCCGAGCGAGAAGCGTTCTAATGGGCCGGAACAGATACTACGCTTTCTTACTGACTCCCGACTCCCGACCCCCGACCCCGTCTTGAGCACTGCCGTCTTCGACCCCTACGAGGCCTGGCTCGGCATCGCGCCAGCGGAGCAGCCGGCGGACCATTATCGGCTGCTGGGGCTGGCGCGATTCGAGAACGATGCCTCGCGGATTGCACGGGCCGCAGACGAGCGGATGGCGCTGGTGCGGAGCTACCAGGTGGGCCCGCGGGGCGCCTATACGCAGAGGCTGCTCAATGAATTGTCGG
>DASRJB010000484.1:0-7785 GCA_035649715.1 Pirellulaceae bacterium | reverse complement strand
TCGAACTTGTGGTCGTGGCAGCGGCAGCAATTGAACGTTAGCCCCATCCAGACCGTGCCCGTCGTCTCGACGCGGTCCTGCACGTAATCGACCCGTGACTCCTCCGCGATCCGCCCGCCTTCGCCGTTGATCATGTGATTGCGGTGAAAGCCGGTCGCGATGAGCTGCGACTGCGTCGGCGCAGCCAGCAGGTCGCCCGCGAGCTGCTCGACCGTGAACTGATCGAACGGCTGATTGGCGTTCAGCGCGCCGATCGCCCAGTCGCGCCAGTACCACATCGTCCGGGTCGGATCCCCCTGGTAGCCGTTGGTGTCGGCGTAGCGGGCGGCGTCGAGCCATTCCCAGACCATCCGCTCGCCAAACCGTGGCGACGCCAGCAGCCGGTCGATCAGCCGCTCCCAGGCGTCGGGCGAGTCGTCAGCGACAAACTCCGCCGCCTCTTCGGGCGTGGGCGGCAACCCGGTCAGGTCGAGCGACAGGCGGCGGATGAGCGTTTCGCGGCTGGCCGGCGGAGCGGGCCCGAGCCGTTCGGGCTCCAGGCGGGCTGCAACGAACGCGTCGATCGCCGTGTGCGGCCAGTACCAGAGCTTGAACTTGGGCAGCTCGGGACGCATCGGCGCTCGAAACGCCCAGTGCTGCTCCCACGCCGCGCCGCCGTCGATCCACTGGCGAACCAGCTCCTTCTGGTCGCCGGTCAGCTTGCGGCCGCTGGCCGGCGGCGGCATCACCGTGTCCGGATCGGTCGAGGAGACGCGGCGCCACAACTCGCTTTCCTTGCTCTTGCCCGGCACGATCACGGGCTTCTCGCTGCGCAGTGCGCCCTCGCGCAGGTCCAGCCGCAATTCGGCTTCGCGGGCCTTGGCGTCCGGTCCATGACACTTGAAACAATTGTCCGACAACAGCGGGCGAATCTGCCGGCCAAAATCGACGCGCACGGCTGGCTCGGCGGCAACGTTTTGAGCACCAGCGGCCGCGGGGCCGAGCAAGGAGGCGGTCAAAGCGGCCACGAGCAGCAAGCGTCGCGGCGAGGTGCAATTCATGCAGGCGACAACTTTCGGGGGCGGTGGAGGCGGGCTAGTTCTCCATTCAAACCTAATGGCCGATCGCAAACAACCGGTTTTGATCGCTGATTGATTTCGCCCGTTACTTTCGGCAAGAATGCAGTCCCTTCGCCGACCGACTCGAGATAGAGACATCGAACTATGCACTACCTCTCCACAGTCTCCCTTCTGTTTCTGGCAGCGGTCTGCGGCGCTGACGAGCAGCGGATCGGCCTGTGGAACGGCCGCGCGCCCGTGGGCGACGGCAAGTTCGAGGAAGCGGACGCCTGGATCACGGTACACCGACCCGCGAAATCCGGCGGTACGGCCGTCATCATTTGCCCCGGCGGGGGTTATGGCACGCTCGTCAAGGATGCCGAGGGCCACGGCATCGCCGCGTGGCTGAACCGCCACGGCATCACGGGCGTCGTCCTCGAATACCGCCTTCCCGCCGGCCGGCACCTCGTGCCGCTGCTCGACGCACAGCGAGCAATCCGCACGACGCGTTCCAAGGCGAAGGACTGGGAGATCGATCCGGCGCGGATCGGCATCATGGGCTTCTCGGCCGGCGGACATCTGGCGACCTCGGCAGGCACGCACTTCGATGACGGCGACTCTGCAGCGCCCGACGCCGCTAGCCGCGTCAGTTGTCGCCCCGACTTTCTGATCCTCGTGTATCCGGTCGTCATGATGGGCGAAAAGACCCACCGCGGCTGCATGAACAACCTGTTCGGCAAAGATCCGTCGCCCAAGACCGTCGAGCTCTTCTCGAACGACAAGCAGGTGACAGCCGACACGCCGCCGGCGTTTCTGGCTCATGCCCTCGACGACAAAGTCGTGCCGCCCGAGCACAGCCGGGCATTCTACGAGGCTCTGCGCGCCAAGAAGATTGCGGCGGAGTATCTCGAATTGCCGTCGGGCGGTCACGGCCTGAACGGCTATCGCGGGCCGATGTGGGACGCCTGGCAAGAAAAGTCGCTGGCCTGGCTCGCCGCGCTCAAAACCAGCCGGCCTCCCGCTGATCGCTAGATCGCGGGATTCTGGCCGATCCGCCACGTTTGAAAGAATTCGTGTCACATCGGCCCTGTAGTTTGCGCTTTCCTGTTCAGGGACTGCGCCCTTTTCACCAATCGGCCCTGTCATGGCCCACAGCAACACCCTCGACGAGCTGCTCGCCCGCTGGGACGAGGCCCACAGCCGGGGCCTGGAGCTGTCCCCGGAGGAGCTGTGTGCGGCGCTGCCGCTAGCGGACACTGCGCCGGCCGCGCCCGATTTCCTGGCCCGCCTGCGCGAGCAGATTCGCGGGCTCAAGGAAGTGGACGGGCTCTTGCGGGCGCAGGTCCGCTCCAGCGATCCGGCTCCCGCCGACGTGGACCTGGACGGAATCATGCCGATCACCGAGCAGCGGTACGTGATTCAGAGCCACCTGGCCAAGGGCGGCCTGGGCACCGTGTTCATCGCCGAGGACCAGGAGCTGCGCCGCGAGGTCGCGCTCAAATTCATCCTGGAGCGGTTTGCCAACGACCCGGACTGCCTGGCCAGCTTTCGCGCGGAACGCGAAATCACCGCCCGCATGCAGCATCCGGGCATCGTGCCGGTTTACGGCGTCGGCCAGCTGCCGGGCGGCCGGCCGTTTTACGTGATGCGTTACATCAAGGGCCGCTCGCTCAAGGAGGCGATCGCCGATTTCTACGCCCGCGCGGCCGCCATGACGCGGACCCAGCGGGAGCTCGAATTCCACAAGCTGCTGTCCAGCTTCGTCGCCGCCTGCCACACGGTGGCCTACGCCCACAATCGCTGCGTGATCAACCGAGACCTCAAGCCCGAGCACATCATGCTGGGCCGCTACGGCGAGACGCTCGTTGTCGATTGGGGACTGGCGATGCGCGTCGCTCCGCCCAATGCCAAGAGCGACCCCAGCGCCAACACCGTGCTGGCCGACCCGACCACCAGCCAGTCCTCCCGCGGCGGCGCGGGCACGCTGGTATTCATGAGCCCGGAGCAGGCGGCCGGCGCGGTGTTCCTCACGCCCGCGACCGACATCTACAGCCTGGGGGCGACGCTGTACGTCATGCTCACCGGCCGATTGCCGTTTGCGACCAAGGGCACCGTTCACGAGCTGCGCCAGAAGGTCATCCGCGGCGAATTTGTGCCGCCGCGGCAGGCCAATCCGCGCTGCTCCAAGGCGCTCGACGCCGTCTGCCGCAAGGCGATGTCGGCCGAACCGGAAGACCGCTACGCCACGGCGGAGGAGCTGGCGGCCGACGTCGAGCGGTACCTGGCCGATCAGCCGGTGTCGGTGCTCCGCGATACGCGGAGCGAAGCGCTGCTGCGCTGGACGCGCCGGCACCGCGGCGCGGCACTGACCGGGCTCCTGTCGCTCGTCTCCGTGACGATCCTGGCGCTCGTCGCATCGCTGGCGCTGCTGCGGTCCAGTCACGAAGCACACGCTGCCCGGCAGGCCAGCCTGCACACCTCGGCCACGTTCGCCGCCAAGATGCTCGGCCGCGAAGTGGAAAACCGCTGGCTGGCGCTGGAACTGGCCGCCGCCGATCCGGAACTGCTCGCGCTGCTCCGCCGCTGGGAACTGGAGCGCGACAAGACGTCCGGCAACAGCCAGCTCCACCGGGAATGCGACGCCTGGCTGGCCGCCCAGCGGCGGCGGTTCGACGCCGCCCTCCCGGCCTTCAGCTGGGTGGTCAACGATCAGCGCGGCATCCAGGTCGGCCGCCAGGCCGCCGACGGCAAGGAGTTCCACGGCGAATCGTTCGCCCATCGCACTTACTTTCACGGCGGCCAGCGCGAGCTGACGACGGAGCAGCTCCGGCAGGCGCGGCCGATCGCCAGGCCGAACCTCTCGCCCGTCTTCGAAAACCGCTCATTCGCCGACGGATCGCAGCAGCGGCACCGGCTAACGGTGACCTGCTCGGTGCCCATCCGCGACAGCGGCCAGGTCGTCGGCGTCCTCGGCATGTCGCTGGAGATCACTTCGTTCGAGGCCCTGCGGCTCGATCCCGTCCAGCAGCGAATCGCCCTGCTGATCGACTCGCGGCCGGACTGGAAGGACGACCGCGGACTGGTCCTGTTTCACGGCGGCCAGACTGCCCGCTCGCGTCAGCCGCTGTTAGCGCAGAACGACGAGTGGCCCGTGGTGGATGCGGCCGCCCTGGAACAGATGCTGAAGCGCGACGCCGCCGGCCAGATCGCCAGCGGCGTGCTACTCGACTTCCACGATCCGGAAAGCCGCCTCGCCCCCCAGTCGAACGCCGGCTTCGCACCCGTCTGGGTCCGGCCCGACCGCCAGCAGCCGCACTTCAGCGGCTGGTTCGTCGTCGTCTGCGAGGCACGCTAGCCGCTTAGCCCCGGCCCCCAGGCCGGCAGCGCGGCGTGCGCTGCGGCGGCCAGGCTCATCCTCCCTTGGCCTCGCCGCCGGCGCCAGCGCGCGAGTCGAGGTTGAAGTCGTGCTGGTTGGCCTTGCCGGGAACCACATCGACGCGGAGGCTGCTTTTGTCGTTGTAGTTCGGCGGCACGCATTGCACGAGCTCGGCAATCAGCGTGCCCTTGGGCGCGGGCGGCCCGGCCGGCACCATCTTGCCGGTCTTTCGCAGGCCGACGATGCGGACGATCTTCTCGCCGGGAACGGCGGCCGCCTCGCCGACCAGCTCGTACTTGCCGGCCTGGATCATGCCGCCCGTCGTTGGCCCCTGGCCATCGGCGGGCTCCAGGCTGATCGAGCCCTCCTCGAGCGGCTGGCCATCGACCTTCACCATGCCGCGCACTTCGACCTTGCCGCCGTTGCATCCGCACAGCAGGGCCAGGGTGGCCAGCAGGGCAAAGTGGATTCGCAGGTGATGGTTCATCGTCAGAACTCGCCCACCGTCTCGCCGCCCTGCGGCGTTGAGAGCGCCTTCCATGTGGCGAGCGTGACGTTGTTCGAGACCCACCGCGTGCCGGCGTCGCCGAGGACGACGATCACGCCGCCGGGATGGCTGCTGCGGGCGGTCAGCGTGATTCGCTTGGGGTTCCAGCTCGTCGAGGTCGGCACGCACGGCGCGCGCAGAATCGAGATACACATGCCTTGGCGGAACTCATCGGGCACGCGGCTGTTGGGCGTCTGGTTGTGGTGATAGAGCGAGCCCTCGGGATAGTGCATGACGCCGCGCCAGTCGTTGCCCGGGCTGTTCAGCAGCTCGGAGAGAAACACGGTGCTCGTCGTCCCGTCGGTGATGTCGGCGAAGCGGTTCTTGCTTTGCAGCATGAACACGCCCTGCGGTCGGAAGTTGACGTCGATCGTCGTCGTCTCGATCATCGGCCCGACACCGTTGTTGGCGACGTAATTGCCGCGGGCCCAGGCCACCGAACTGCCCCAGGAGCAAATCTGCACCGGGTACACGTCCGACGGACAGCGGGTCACTTTCAGAAACGTACTCGTGATCCGGTTGTTCGGATGATTGGCGTTTCCCTGGCCAAATCCCTGGTTGAAATCGCCCGTCTTGAACAGGTTGTCCTGCTCGACATACGGCAGCAGGTGCGTCAGCCAGGTCGCCTCCGAACCCTTTTGATTGCCGCCTGCCCCGGGCTCCCAGACCGTGCCCGCGGGAAATCGCAGGTAAACGTCGTGAAAGAGGTGCGTGCCCAGGCCCAGCTGCCGCAGGTTGTTCGTGCAGCTGCTGCGGCGGGCCGACTCGCGGGCAGCCTGTACTGCGGGCAAGAGCAGAGCCACCAGCACGCCGATGATGGCGATCACCACCAACAGCTCGACCAGCGTAAACGCAGCCCTCGTTCGCAAGCTCGTGAGCATGGCAGGCTCCTTGTCGTTACCGGTTCTGCACCATCTCTTCCTCTCGCGCGCAAAAAGGAACTCGGCGAATGCCTCCCCCCCAGCGCGCTACTGTAAGGGGCCGCGGCGCAGCCAGTCAAGCGCCGTAGCCGACGCTGCCAGCGTCGGAGTTTTTGCGACGCTGGCAGCGTCGCCTACGCTGGCTCGCGAATCCAGCCGTAGCGCGTCAGGTCGGGCTGAATCGCCAGCGCGATGTACGTCTCCTTCATCCTGGAAAGGTTGTCGGCCCGCAGCTGGCCGAATTCCAGGATCGATTTCAGCTTCTCGCTCATCCGCGACTCGTAGTCCTTGGGCACCGGCTTGTAGGCGGCCGGATCCACTCCCGCGATGCCGTAGAGCTTCGCGGAATTCAGTCCCAGGATTTTGCGCTTGGCCTGCTCGGTCAGCTCGGGGTAGCCCCACTTCTCACGCATGGCGGCCGGAATCTGGAATCGCCATAGGGCTTCGATCTGCCACTGCGGCGAGCCGTACCAGACCGAGTCGGAGCCGAAGACCACGCGGTCCTCACCCAGGTACTTGAGCAGCTGGCCGAGGATGTGGGCGGCGATCGTCGGAAACGTCACGACGGACGAGGCCCAGGTCGTGCCGATCTCGCCGTAGCAGTTCGGCAGCGGCCCGACCAGCTGGCAATACTCCGTGGTCCAGCTGATGTTCGGCACGCCGCCGCGCAGTTTCTCGGCCTTGACCTCTTCCAGGGCGTCGGCCAGGAAGAAGTTCGGCTGAATGCAGGAGTGGTAGGTGATGAAATTCAGCTTCGGCCAATCGCGGGCCGCCTTCGGCAGGTCGTCGGGATGCCCCCGCTTGGGATCGGGCGGTCCCGGCGCGAGCCCCTTGTGGACGCAGATGTTGTTGAAGCCCGGCCGCCGCGCCTTCAGCTTCTCGTAGTTCTTCTGAATCAGCTCGAACGTCGGATAGGCCACCTCCGGATCGTCGTGCCGCCATTGCCGCATCAGGCTCGCCGGGTCGTCGTCGATCTTCGCGGAGTTCGAGATGTTGTAGCCTTTCCACGAATCCGGTTCGTTCTTGTCGGTCTGCTCCTGGATGAACGCCAGGTTGCCTTTGCCCAGGTAGAGCAGGCCGTGGCAGAGCATCCGCGTCGAGCCCGAAATCTCGTTGATGAAGTTGCGGGCCGCGGCGGTCTGGGCGGCGGTGAGGATCTCGCCCCGCTGGGCCTCTTCGGCGTTCTTCGGCGGCCGCGACGGCTCGCCCTCCACCTGCACCATCGACGCGGTCACGTTCGAGAGCAGGCCGATCGTCACCTGGCTGTCCAGAAAGACGTCCTTGATGAACTGCGTGATGTGGGCGTAGGCCGGATCGATCGGCAGCCCGACCAGCGCCGGATTCCAGACGCTCCACTCGCCGCCCAACTCGTCCTTCTGCCCGCTGCGGTTGTACGGATTCTGCGTCACCCGCGGCGCGGAGGTCGGGCCCTGGGCGATCGCCCGCAGGGCCGCCGGCGACGGCCGGCTGCCGCGGACCATGTGCAGCTGGTCGTCGAAGACGAACAAATCCTTCGGCGGGGCTGCCTCCGCATAGGCCGCGGCTTCATACAGCTCCGCCTCGCTGACGGTGAAGAATTTTCCATAGACCTCGTTCATCGCCAGCAGGGCCGCCGCCATTCCGCCCGATCCGGCCAGAAACTGCCGCCGGCTGATTCCCAGCTTCCGGCTGGCCTTCTCCGCCAATTCCCCCACTCGCGACTCGACCTGCTTCTGCTGCCGCGTCTGCGGCACCGGCATGTACTCGCCGTTGCTGATCATCCGCGTCGGGATCGGCGAGGTCGGCTCGGCCACGTCCGCCCGCTGGCAGCTCTCCACCTGCTCCTCGTCGAGCAGCCCATGATCGTCCTCCCACACCCGCCCCGTTTCGTTCCACCTGTCAGCAGCCATGATTGCCTCCCGAGTC
>DASRJB010000483.1:0-4585 GCA_035649715.1 Pirellulaceae bacterium | reverse complement strand
GGGCGAGATCGGCGTCGCTGAGCCAGGCGTTGGTAAGATCGACCGCCGTGACTTCGCCGGCCTCGTTGCGGGTAGTGCGAGCCCCGAGCGCGTCCAACTCGGCCAGCACGGCCTGGTCGGCAGCGGCCAGGGAGAGTGGTGGGGTCAGCAGAGCCAGGAACAGCACTCCCTCGCTGGCGCGTCGGGTGGGTGTCATTAGAGCCCTCCATCAGCTGCGGCGGCGCTTGGGATCGCTCGAGCGGGCGTCGAAGATGACCTCGCACTGCGGCAGGGCGGCGCGGAGCTGCTCGCGGCCCTTGTCGGTATAAAACGTGTGGTACAGGTTCAGCTGGCGCAGCTGCTTGAATTCGGCCAGCCGCGGGGCGCTGGCGTCGGTCACATTAGTGCTGTCGAGGCTCAGCCGCGCTAGCTGCGCCAGATCTTTGAGGGCCGCGAGACCCTCGTCGCCGACGTCGGTGTAATCGAGCTTGAGCTCGCTGAGGCGCGTCAGCCGGCCGACCGTGCCCATACTCTTGTCGGTCACTCGGGTGCGGGTCAGGCCGAGCTGGGTCAGGCCTGTTAGCTTCTCCAGTCTCGGAACTCCAGCGTCGGTGATGCGGGTGTAGTCGAGTGCCAGGCCCGTCAGACCCGTCAATTGGCCCACGTGTGCCAGACCATTGTCGCCGACGTCGGTTCCGGCGAGGTCGAGCCGCTGGAGACCGGCCAGCGGCGCGAGCTGCGCCAGGCCGTCGTTGGTGACGTCGGTGAAGGCCAGGGCGAGCTCCCGCAGCGAGGCCATCTTGCCCAGGTGGGCAAGGCCTTCGTCGCCGACGGGCGCGTTCGACAGCCGCAACACTTCGAGCGGCAGGCTCGCGAGATGCTTCAGGCCGCCGCCCGTGATCTGGGTGTCGGCCAGGCCGAGCTGGCGGAGGCTGGTCAGTCCGGCCAGGTGCGCGAGGCCGGCGTCGGAAATCGCCGTGCCGCGCAGGTCGAGCTCCATCAAGGTGGTTAGTCCTGCCAGGTACTCCAGGCCGGGATCGCCGATCTCGGTCGAGCCGAGCTGAAGCTTTCGCAGGTGCGCCAGGCCGCGCAGATTGCGGAGCAGGTCGTCGGTCACGCTGGTCGTCGCGAGATCAACCGCCATCAGCCGGCCGCCGTCGAGCGTGGCTTTGCCGCCGATCGCCCGCACCCACTGGGCGACCGCGCTATCGTCGCCGCTCACTGTCCGCTCGGCTCCGGCGGGAATGGCGGGCCGCACCGAAGCGCCTAGAAACGTGACCTGGCACTGGGGCACGGCGGCCCGCAGGCGATCGACGCCGGCCCGCGTCAGCCGCGAGTATCGCAGGTCGATCGTCCGCAGGCGCTGCATGTTCTCCAGCACATCGACGCCGGAGTTGGTCACCTTCGTGCCGTACAGGTTCAGCTCCTCTAGCGCCGTCAGCCCCGCGAGGTTTCGCAGCCCCGCATCGGTCAGGACCGCGCCCTGCAAGCTGAGCTTCTTGAGCTTCGTCATCCCGCGGAGGTGCGTCGCGCCGGCGTCGCCGATGCGGGTGCCGCCCAGGTCGAGCTGCTCCAACCGCGTGAGGTCCTTGAGGCTGGCCAGCCCCTCGTCGCTGATCACGGCGTCGCGGAGGTAGAGCTGGCGAAGCTTCGTGAGGCCGCCGATCTGCTTCAGGCCCTCGTCGTTGATCGGGCAATAGACGAGATCAAGCGACTGCAGATTCGTGAACTTGCCCAGGTGGCGGCCGCGGACCTGCGTGTTTTCCAGGCTCAGCAGCTTGAGGCTCGGCGCCAGGGGCGCGATCTCCTCGATGCCTGTGTCGTCGAACTTGATCGACTCCAGGTAGGTGTAGCTGAAGGTCAATTCTTCCAGCGTGGGAATGCCCGCGATGTGCTTGAGGTTGCGACTGTATTCGATCGTGGCGCCGGAGCTGGGATTCCACATCGGCCCGGGCAGCTTGAGGACGCGGAGGCGCGTCAGGCCGGTCAGCCACTTGAGGTCCGGCGGAAGGATGTTCGTCCCGACGAGGTCCACGAGCTGCAGGCGAAAGTCCCCCTGAGGGAGCGCGGCGATGTCGCGCACCCGCTCCGCCTGGCCCTCGATGCCGACCGAGCCGCCCATCAGCAGCACCCATTCGGCAACCTGCCGATCCTGCGGCTCAGCCAGCAGCGTGGCGGCTGCGGACAGGCAAAGTGCCGCCGTGAGCACCAACGTGCGGCTCGAGCGGGCTCGGAAGAAAGCGGGCATGACTCGGCCTCCGCGGGACCAGAAACCATGCCGCCAATATGGTCGATTCGCACGCGTCGGAATAGTCTCAGCGGGCAGGACTTCGGCCTACTTGAGTTTCGCCGCGACCAGCTCCAGGTCCGCCTGAAACTCGCGGACCAGGATCTCCCCACCCTCCAGATGTTTGGCCCGCAGCACGGCGGAGGGATGGTAGGTGGCGAGCGTCCAGTCGGCCCAATCGGATGCGAACGGCTCCCCGCGCCGCTGTGTGAGTTTGAATCCGCGGCCCAGGAGCGACTGAGCGGCGGTTGCTCCGAGGCAGATCAGCAGCTCGGGCTCGATGGCTTCGAGCTCCGCCTGCAGCCAGGGGCGGCAGGCAAAGATTTCGCGCGACGACGGCTTGGCGTGCAATCGCCGCTTGCCTTGCGGCTTCCACTTGAAGTGCTTGACGGCGTTGGTGACGTAGATTTGCCGGCGGTCGATTCCGGCGGCGTCCAGCAGCTCGTCGAACAATCGACCGGCAGGTCCAACAAACGGCCGACCGGCGCGGTCTTCGACGTCGCCGGGCTGCTCGCCCACGAACACGGCCCGGGCCGTGTTCGGCCCTTCTCCAAATACCGTTTGCGTGGCGTTGGCATACAGCGGACAGCCCCGGCAGGTCTCGGCCGCCTTCCTGAGCGAGGGCAGATTGCGGCGGTGCGGGAGGAACTCGGCGGCCGATGTCGTAGCGGAAACGCGCGGCATGGTGATTCAGGAAGCAACAACCGCGCCAGATAGTTCGCGACGACGGCTGCTAGCAGCATTGACGCGGCAGCGGCCAGAGTGTCGCGATGGCTGGCGCGTTTCCTTGCGAATGACCGTTGTGGAACACGCCAGAATTCAGGCGGGCAAATTTCGCGACGCCGGGCACGGAGGTTGCGACACTCTTCTCACAGACCGGCAACTGCCGCAAACCTGAAACAACTTGCAGAGAAAAATCAGCTAGTCAACGAATCACTTGGTTCATACCGAGAGACTTGACAAGCGTGAACTCGGCAGGATGCAGACAGGAAGTGCGACGGTGGCCGGTCGCTTTGTTTCTTGACTATCCGCCCCCCATGACGGCATCAACGGCTGCCGGGTCGAGAGCAGCGTGCACCGCGATCTCGCCGGAGGTGAGTGCACGATCGTAGATAGCCGCTTCGTCGAGCCGGCCGTTGAAAAAGTGCCAGCCGCCGTTGCCGCCGGCCCACAGCGAGGTTTGGCCCGTCCCCAGGAAATAGTTGTAAGCTGCCGCGTAGGCAATTTCGGGCTGCGCCTGCTGGCCGATGGTGGCACCGTCCAGGTAGAGGGTTTCGATGCCGCCGGCGTACGTGACGGCCACGTGATGCCAGAGGCCGTCGTTGTAAGCGGACGGCGAGACGATGCGCGCCCCGGCATCGCCGTGCCAGAACATCGTCGAGCGAATTCTGCCGTCGGTTCCCAGATGCACGACCGGGACGTATCCGGGAGGAGTTGCGCCGCCGGGTGTGGCTCCGGCTGCCGTCTGGCTAAGGATCACGCCGCTCGTGCCAGGCGTCGCCTGAAACCAGGTTTCGAACGCGAGGGGACCCGCTGCCGCGTTGCCAAAAGGCGCGGCTGGAAGGGCGACATATTGATTGATGCCATTCAAGCTCGCGGCCGTTCCGCCCGAGGCCGCGCCGGGCTGAGCCAGCACCGGTTGATTGACGTATGCGGCGGTCTGACCATTGCCTGAGGAGTCGGCGGCCGCTGCGCCGCTTGACTCGTCGAACCGATACCAAGCCGCCGCAGTCGCCTGGCTGGCCGCGGCAAAGTGCGCGGCGACTTCTGCCGGAGAAAGCGCCCGCGGATAGATGGCGGCCTCGTCGAGCTGGCCGCTGAAGAAATGCCAGCCGCCGTTGCCGCCGGCCCACAGCGATGTCTGGCCGGTCCCGAGGTAATAGTTGTAAGCCGCGGCGTAGGGAACTTCGGGCCGAACCTGTTGCCCCGCGGCCACGCCGTCCAGGTACAGCGTTTCGACGCCCGCGGCATACGTGACGGCCACGTGATGCCAACGGCCATCGTTATAGGATATAGCCTCCGGCGAGACGACCCGCGCATTGGCGTCGCCGTGCCAGAACATCGTCGAACGGACCCTGCCGTCGCTGCCCAAGTGGACGACGGGCACATAGCCGGCGGGAATCGCGCCGCCGGGCGTAGCGCCGGCCGCCGTTTGGCTCAGGATCACGCCGCTCGTGCCAGGCGCGGCCCGAAACCAGGTCTCGAAGCTGGCGGAGAAGCCGGGGGCCGCTGGATCGCCAAAGGGCGCGGCAGGCAGGGCGACGTATTGATTGATCCCGTTCAGGAGGATCGACGACCCGGCCGACGTTACGCCCGGTT
>DASRJB010000482.1:0-2278 GCA_035649715.1 Pirellulaceae bacterium | reverse complement strand
TGGCGGTTCTCGCGTTAGCGAGATCGCGGTGAGGCGGATTCGCCACGTTAATTCTGATTCGCCCTTAGCCGCCAAATCCCCCAGGTGCGGCGACACGAAACAGCCGGTCTCAAACACTAATAAGTAGTTGTTATGGGCTTTTCGGGATCGCGTCACAAGTCATTCCACTGCAAAGCCTTGTGGCGAAATTGGCAAGCGAAGGGCAAGTTCAGGCTACCAATTCAGGGGGTTGCACTCGAGGCGCTATACGGGCCTCGTTGAAAACCGCTTCGCCTGCGCTTCGATGTCCAAAGCGACCATCTCGTTCCAGGCCTGCCGCAGCCGGGCGGAAATGGGTCCGGGCCGGCCGTCGCCGACCGGGCGGCCATTCAGCCGCGTGACGGAGAGCAGACAGGGAGACGTGCTGCACAGGAGCACTTCGGCGGCGCGGGCCACGTCGTCCACCGCCAGGTCGCGGTGCTGAAACGGGATGCCCAGCTGGCCCGCCAGCTCCTCGATCACGGCGACCGTGACACCGGGCAGGATGTTCTCCTGCGGCGGAGAAAGAAGGCCATGTTTCGCGTCGTAAACCAGCACATTGGCGGTGGAGGCCTCGGTGACAAAGCCGCGCTCGTCCAAGAGCAACGCTCTGGCGCCGGCCTCTTTCTGGCGGGCCTGTTTGTCGGCCAGATAGTAGTGCATCCGGCTGCGACACTTCAGCACCGCGGGCCAGCAACTGGCGGGCACTTGCTGGACGTCGCTCACCACGAGCGATTCGCCGGTGCGGTACTTTTCGGCCCATTGCCCAAACGGCAGCGACTGCGCATGCAGGCATACCGACGGCGCCTTGTGCTCCGCGATTGCGGCATAAGCGCCATACGGGCCGGGCGTGACGAAGATCGTCAGGTTCAAGTCGTCGGCCGGATCGAGCAGCTGGAAGTTCCGCGCGGCGACCGCCTCAGCGAGTTCGGCCAGCTCGGTCGTCGAGAGGCCCGGATCGACGCCGACGATCCCAAGCGACTGGGCGAGCCGCTCCAGATGCATCTGCAGGCGAAACAGCTTGCCGCCGAATGTGCGAAGCTGCTCGGCAACGGTTACACCCTGCACGAAGCCCGCGTCGAACACGCTCACGGCCGCCTGGGACAGCGGAATCCAGCGGCCGTTCAGCCAGGCAATCGGCTCGGTTGGCTTGGCCTGCAATTTATCCATCAACAACTCCATCCCGCCGGAAAATGTCCAATTCGCTTGCTCCCATTGTACCTGGACTTTGGCGAGTCACATTTTCGCCGCAAATGCGCTTGGCAGGGATGAAAGCCGGGGTGTGCGATGAGCCCGAGCGTGCGAGACAAGCTGTGCCGGATGGTCGCCCGGTTTGGGGCGGCGGTGATCGACGATGCGCGTCGGTGCGAGGCACTGCTCAAGGACTTTTGCCCCGAGGACAGGCGCGAGGTGCACGTGCTGATGGCCGCGGTGCGGGAGCAAGTCGCGGCGGACCTGGTCGCACCGACAATCAAGCAGAAACCTGCGGCGGCGATCGGCCGCCTGACGAAGCGGCTGGAAGAGAACCTGGGACTCTCGGCCGAAGCGGCCCGCTGGGCGGTGGAATCGTGGGCGCTGGCCCTCGGCGTCGTCAAGCCGCAGCAATTGGCCGCAGCCCGGCCGCAGAAACCACCAGCGCCGGCAGTTGCGAAGCAAGTCGCGGCCCCGCCCGTGATCGTAAAGCGGCCGGCCAATGCCATCGCGCCGCTGAAGTCGCCGCGCCGCGGCTGGCTGATCGCGCTGTCGCTGGCGGCGCTCGTCCTCGCGCCGGGCGCCGGAGTGGGGCTGGCTTGGAGCTCGGGCGCCATGCGAGGCATGCGCAGCCGGACCAGCGAGGCCCTTCCGCAACGGCAGGCTGTAGAGGCAACGACTCCGGCCGCAATGAGCGTTGAATCCAGCTCGCCCGAGACTGCGGAACCGCCCGAGCGGCCGGCGGCCATCGAGTTCGCAAGCGCACTAGCGGTGCAGCCCCGAGCAGCGAGCATGGACCCCATCAGCCCCGAAGAGGAACAGTGGGTGCGCGACGTGCTCAAGCGGAGCGCGCCGGCAGGCAGCGCCGGCCGGGACTATTGAACCAGCTCGCCGGTCTGGCGGCCGAAGGCGATCCGCGTGCCGCCGGCCAAAACGATGCTCTTGCCGGGCTCGACGTCCTTCACCGCGCCGTCGGCGGTCGTCGCGACCCAGCGGCCGCTGCTCGCATTCTTGAGGCCAAAGACGTTGGGATTCGTAGGATGGCGGCTGACTTCGGCCAGCGGGGCAA
>DASRJB010000481.1:0-3770 GCA_035649715.1 Pirellulaceae bacterium | reverse complement strand
TTGGCGATTTTCCTTGCCTGCGGCGCGGTAGCGAGCGGGCAGGACCTCTCGCAGTCGTTTCCGGCTCCGGGAGGGCCGATGCCGCAAGCGCCGCAGCCCTTTCAGCCGGCGCCGCGGCAGCTGGTGGTGGAGGTCGTCCTGGCGGGCAACTTCTTCACCAAGGAATACGACATTCAGAAACACATTCACACCCGCAAGGACCGCGAGTTCGATCCCGAGGTCGTGCAGGCCGACGTGCGGCGGCTGGTCACGTCGGGCCTGTTCCGCGACGTGAAGACCAAGCTGCGGCAGGAGCCGGGCGGCGTGGTCGTGATCTTCGAATTGGAAGAGCGGCCGCGGATTCACGAGGTGAAGTTCCTCGGCAACCGCGGCGTCTCCGAGAAAAAGCTCAACAAGGAGATCGGCGCCAAGGCCGGCGATCCGCTGAACACTTACCTGGCCGAGGAGTCGCGCCGCAAGATCGAGGAGCTGTATCACCACGAGGGCTATCCGCTGGCGAGCGTGAACCTGCTCGAAGGCGGCCGGCCTGGCGACAAGAACCTCACGTTTGAGATCGTCGAAGGGCCGGTGCAGCGGATCTTCCGCGTCGCCTTCGAAAACAACACCATCGCCAGCGACGGCCGGCTGAAGACGCAAATCCAGTCGAAGCCCGGCTGGGCCTGGTACTTTTTCGGCGGCAAGGTCGATCGGGACAAGATCGACGCCGACCGCGAGAAGCTGGAAATCTATTACCGCAACCTGGGCTTCTTCAAAGCCCGCGTCAGCCGGCGGCTCGACGCCGATGCCTCGGGCAAGTGGGTCACGCTGCGGTTCATCATCGACGAAGGCCCGCGGTACCGCGTCCGCAACGTCTCGATCGAAGGCAACGCGAAGTTCGCCAGTCAGCCGCTGCTCGATTTCCTGGAGCTGAAATCCGGGGCGTTTTACAACCAGTCGCTGATGACCCGCGATCTGAACACGCTCACCGACTTGTACGGCAGCCAGGGCTACGTCTTCGCCGACGTCCAGGCCGATCCGCGCTTCCTGGAAGAGCCGGGCCTCTTGGATCTGGTGTATCGCGTCAAGGAAGGCGAAGTCTTTCGCGTCGGCGAGATCCACGTCAACATCGCCGGCGAATTTCCACACACGCGGCAGACGGTCATCCTGAACCGGCTCGGCTTCGGCCCCGGCGAGATCATCGACATGCGCAAGGTCAAAAACGCCGAACGCCGGCTGCTGGCCTCGCAGCTGTTTGCCGGCGGCCCCAGCGCACCGGGCGATCCGCCGCGGATCACCGTCCGGCCGCCGGAATTCGGCTCGCTCGTCCGCGGGCAGGAGCCGGAGGCGACCTGGCCGGCGGCGCCTGCTGACGCGCCGCGATTGCCCGAATCGCCGTGGCGACCGCCGCCTGGCCCACCACCGTTTGCCCCGCGCTAAAACCAGACACTTCGAGGATTGCCGAGATTCCCGCCTTGGCACTTGCCCGCCACAATTCGCCGCTGATCGCCGCCTGTTGGCTGACGGCCGCGCTAGCGGGCTGCGCGAGCCCGTGCCCGTGGGGTCCGCCGTGCAATGGCGGCGCCTGTGGGCCGCCGAATGTGCCGATCGTAGTGCCGCCGGCCTCTGCCGCGCCTGCGGCCGCGCCGGGAGTGACAGTCCGCGGCCAATCGCCGGGCGGCTATTACGGCAGCGAGACGATGCCCGGAGGCTATCCGCGCGGTCCGCAGCCGGTGTCGGGCGGGCAGCCGCAGACGGTTTCGCCCTATGGCCAGCCGCCCGCCGGAAACGCTGCAGCGTATCCAGGCTACAACGATCCGCAGATGACTGGCTATCAGCCGCCGGGCGTCGATCCGTCACTGACGGGTCCGCCATTGCCTGCGCCGCCAGCCGAGGCGATGCCGGGCGGTCCGATCACACCGGCTTATCCCGGCTTCATGCCGCCGTCGAACATCATCCCGCCGGGAACGCCGACGCCGCTGGACGTGTTCGTCGAGGAAGCCCGCACCGGCCGATTCATGTTCGGCGTGGCGGTGAACTCCGACGCGGGCGTCACTGGGCAGATCACGATCGACGAGCGGAACTTCGATTACACGCGCTGGCCGGGGAGCTGGGACGACTTCGCCACCGGCGGGGCGCTCCGCGGCGCTGGTCAGGGCTTCCGTGTCGAGCTTCAGCCCGGCAGCCAGGTTCAGCGGTACCTGATCAGCTTCACCGACCCGTATTTCTGGAACGACATCAGCTTCAGTGCCAGCGCGTTCTATTTCGACCGCCGGTATTTCGACTGGAACGAGTCGCGGTACGGCGGCCGGTTGGCGTGGGGCTATCGCCTGACGCCCGACCTGTCGGTGACGGCGGCGGCCGGGGCGCAGAACGTGAACATCTTCGAGCCCCGCGTGACCGGAGTGCCGGAGCTCGACGCGGCCCTCGGCCGCAGCGACCTGTTCAGCGGCCGCATCAGCCTGACGCACGACACCCGCGACTTGCCGTTCATGCCGACCGAGGGGCACTTGTTCGAGCTGTCCTACGAGCAGGTATTCGGCTCGTTCGATTATCCCCGCGGCGAGGTGAACTATTCGCAGTACTTCATGGTGCGGCAGCGGCCCGACGGCTCCGGCCGGCACACGCTGGCGTTCTCCACGCGAGCGGGCTTCAGCGGCTCGCAGACGCCGATCTACGAGAATTACTTCGCCGGCGGCTTCTCGTCACTCCGCGGGTTCGCGTTCCGGGGAGCCTCGCCCGTCGATATGGGTGTGCGGGTCGGCGGCGAATTCCAGTTCATCAACTCGGCCGAGTATTTCTTCCCCCTCACGGCCGACGACATGATCCGCGGCACGCTGTTCTGCGACTTCGGCACGGTCGAGACTGACATCGCCATCCGGCCGGATAATTTCCGCGTCGCTCCGGGCTTTGGCTTCCGCATCAGCGTGCCGGCCCTGGGCCCGGCGCCGCTGGCGTTCGACTTCGCGTTCCCGGTCGCCTACGCCGCCACCGATCAACGGCAGACGTTCAGCTTCTTCTTCGGTGCGATGCGGTAAGGACCGGCGTTCTCATCAAGGCGCCCCCCGGTAAGGTGGCTTGCAATTCGCCTCGTTCGCCACAAAGTTCGGCGGCTCTTCGACTTGGGTCAAATCCCGACCACCTCGGTAAGTAGTTATATATGAGTGTTTGAGGCCCGATTCTGGGCTCGCTACGGTGCTCGTGCCCGCGCGAAGCGCGGGCCAAAATGGCAGCCCCATGCCTCACTTGGAACTATTGAGCAAATTACGTACCAATGTACACAATCTTGCCGGTGGCGCTGGCTACCACCGGCTCCACTGCTTGTAGGTATCGTAATACCCGTAGTGCCGCGAGAAGTGCGAGCGCGGGGCAGCCCCGAAGTAGCCGTAGGCGTAGCCGCTGGCGCGGGCGTCGTACATCGCGGCGTCGGCGTGGCCGGCGTGGAAGTGCCGGCCCGGCGATTCGGCGCGGCGGAGCAGCAGGTATGCCGGCGGTCCGGCCTGCGCTGCCGGGCTGGACGCCAGCAGAGCCAGCAGTACGGCAGCCGCGAGCAGTCGGTTCCATCTGGACATGGCGAGCCCTCGTTCCAGTTCCATCGGCGCGGCCGCGACCGGGCCGGCAGTTCAAGTTCCGCCGGCCGCGCGGAAATGCGTTGCTAGCGGCCCAGGCTGGCGCGGATGAACTCGGCCTCGCCCGGCGCGAGGTCATCGAGTCGGTCCAGGTCGAATTGCGTTGCGTAGTCGAAACCGGCGCTGGTGAAGGTCGTTCCCAGCAGCGACGCGCCGCGGAAGTCC
>DASRJB010000480.1:0-4408 GCA_035649715.1 Pirellulaceae bacterium | reverse complement strand
CCGGCAGGTCGCCAGCGGCTTGTCCTGCACGACGTGCCTGCCCGCTGCTGCGGCCCGCGCGCTCAGGTCGCAATGCCGCTCTGCCTCCGGGCTGACGATGGCTACCTGCACATCGAACTCGGCCAGCGCCTGCTCGATGTCCTGGACGTAAGGAATCCGAAACTCGTCCGCCAGCTTCTGATTCCGCTCGTGCGCCCACGCGGGCACCTGCGGATCGTCGGCCACCACCGCCAGCTCGAATCGCGGATGCGACGCCATCCCGCGGGCGACATAGTCGTGCTTGACGGCGCTCAAGACGGCGCAGCGGAACTTGCCTGGCGCGCTCATGCGACGGCCTCCACCCGCACGGCTTTCCGCGTGGCCAGCGATTGCCGAACCGCCTCGGCGGCAGCCCGCACGTGCTGCCACTGCGCGTAGCTCATGGCGAGGCTGGCTTCGGCTGGTGTGTCGTCGACAAAATCCTGCACGATCGATGGCACCACGTAGCTGTCTCGACCTATGACGGCCCTCGGCAAACCGCCGCCAAACGAGAGCTGCACTTGCTGCTGTTCGTCGCAATAGGCCGCCCCCGAAGAGCCGATGACATGCAGCGATTGGTAGCCACGGCTGTCTTCTGGCAAGCGGGTGCAATAGTCGATGAGCGCCATCCCGCCGCCGTCAAAGCCCAAGTGGACTTGGAGATATGCGCCGACGTTGGCAATGTCGCCGCAGGCATAGGCGACGTCCGGCCGCGCGCCAGCCAGCCAGATGGCCAGGTCCAAGTCTCGCGACAGACCCGGGGGCAGGCGCTGACCAAGCCTGGAATCGTCCAGCGCCAGTTGCCACCAGCGGTGAATTCGCACCAGGCCCGGGCGGCCCAGCTTGCCGGCCACCAGCTCCTGGTGAATCAGCCGTCGCGACGGCCAATAGCGGTCGTAATTGGCCACGACGAATCGCACGCCGGCCGCCCGAGCTTGGGTGAACATCCAAGTCACTGCCTCCTCCGGGACTTGCCAGGGATCGACGAGCAACAAGTGCTTGCCGGCCCGCACACCCAGGGCCAGTTCGGCAGGCGTGTCTGCATTCGGCGATGGAAAGGCGACCGCATCGAATCCCTCAGCAAACGGCTCTCTCGGCGGACGGCCACCGTTCCAGACTGCGCTCGCCCCGCGCAGCCGCCGCGCAATCTCGTGACATTCCGACTCAGCCCTCGTGCTGATTAGCAGCCGCTGCATGTTTGTGCCTGGTTCGGCACGCAGCATATCGCCTTTGGCCGTTGGTACAATCGGCGGCTATGAAGATCAGCACTTTCGCCGCGACGATCGCGGCAGCCTTGTTCCTGGCGGCCTGCGGATCGCCGCTTGCTGGCCAGTCGCCGCCAAAGCGCGTTCCCTGGACGACCTCGAAGATCACCGGCGCTCCGGAGCCGCCGCGGCCGTACGTCATCGAGCGAGTCTTTCCCTCGCTCGCCTTCGATCAGCCGGTTGAGCTCGTCCTGATTCCGGGCACGAACCGGCTCGCCGTTCTGGAGCTGATGGGCAAGATCTATTCGATCGAGGATCAGCCGCTGGCCCAGAGTGCAAAGCGCGACTTGATGGCCGATATCGCGGACTGCGACCCGCGGTTCTTTCGGCTGTACGGGATGACGTTTCATCCCCAGTTCGCCGAGAACCGCTTTTGCTACATCTCATACGTGCTGAAGGACCGCCTGCCGGGATGCAGCCGCGTGTCGCGGTTCAAAATGCCGGCGGGCGACCCGCCGCGGATCGATGTGGCGTCGGAAGAGGTGCTGCTCACCTGGCAAGGCCAAGGGCACAACGGTGCGCACCTGCAATTTGGCCCCGACGGCTACCTCTACGTCTCGACCGGCGACGGCGGCGACAGCTTTCCGCCCGACGGCCGCAACACCGGGCAAAACCTGACCGACCTGGAGGCCTCGATCCTGCGGATCGACGTCGATCGTCCGGCGGAGGGCCGGCTCTACACAATCCCCGCCGACAATCCGTTCGTGAGCGTCGCCGCCGCCCGCGGCGAGGTCTGGGCCTATGGCCTGCGGAACCCGTGGAAGATGTGCTTCGATCCCGCCGACGGCTCGCTGTGGGTCGGCGACGTCGGCTGGGAAATGTGGGAGATGATCTACCGCATCGAGCGGGGTGGCAACTACGGCTGGAGTGTCGTCGAGGCTTCGCAGCCGGTGCAGGAAGAGCGCGAGCGAGGGCCCACGCCGATCCTGCCGCCGACGGTCGCCCACAACCACGTCGAGTCCCGTTCGATCACCGGCGGCTATTTTTCGCAAACCTCGCGACTGCCGGAGCTGCGCGGGGCGTACGTCTATGGCGACTACGTCACCGGCAAAATCTGGGGCCTCAAGCACACCGGCGGCCAGATCACCTGGCGCGAGGAGCTGGTCGATACGCCGCTGCAGATGGCCACATTCGGCCTGGATCACGCGGGTGACGTGCTGATCGTCGATCATCCGTCCGGTGCGATCTATCGGCTCGCGCCCAATCCGCGCCGCGGGGCGAACGACACTTTCCCGCGGAAGCTGAGCGAGACCGGCCTGTTTGCCGACACGGCGAAGCACGTTCCGGCGGCGGGCGTGATTCCGTACAAGGTCAACGCGGAACCGTGGGCCGACGGCACGACCGCCGAGCGCTTAATCGCCCTCCCCGGCCTGGCGAAGCTCGGCGTCTATAAGAAGACCGACAACCAGGTCGGCTACATCGCCGGCGAATGGCAGTTTCCGCCGGACGGCGTGCTGGCCAAAACGGTCTCGCTCGGCGCGCGGCGGCTGGAGACGCAAGTCCTGCATTTCGACGTCGATGCCTGGAAGGCCTACAACTATCTCTGGAACGAGGAGCAGACCGACGCGGTGCTCGCCGACGATGTGTCGAGCGAATCCGTAGCTCGCGACTCCGTCGCGAGCACCCAGGGCGGAGTCGCGGGCTACAAGTGGCATCACGCCAGCCGCACCGAGTGCATCCTCTGCCACACGACCCGCGTCGGCACCGTCCACGGCTTCCGGCTGCCACAGCTGGGCAGCGAAGCGGACCGGCTAGATGCACTGGGCCTGTTCGCCGAGCCGCTGCCGCGGAAACGAGATGTCATTCCCGACCCGCACGATGCCGGGCAAACGCTGGAGGCCCGGGCCCGGGCCTATCTGCACGTCAACTGCGGCCACTGCCACTCGCGGGGCGGCGGCGGCTCGTCGTTCTTCGACGTGCGGTGGGAGATCCCCACGGAAAAAGCCCGCCTCTTTCTGCGGCCGACGCAGGGCGCGTTTGGCATCGCGGGGGCCGGAATCGTCGCACCCGGCGATCCGTACCACTCGGTCCTTTACTACCGGATGTGCAAGCTGGGCCGCGGGCACATGCCGCAGTTCGGCTCGCAGCTCATCGATCTCCGCGGCACGCGGCTGATCCACGACTGGATCGCCTCGCTGCCGGCTACGGGCCCGATCACGCCGCCGCCGGCCCAAACCTGGGAGCAGCTGCTGGCGACTCCCAGCGGCGCACTGCAAGTGCTGACAATGCTCGATGCCGGCAAATTGCCAGTCAGCGAGGCTGTGGCGGCCATTGCCCGCGGGGCGGCCCACTCGGATCCCACAATCCGCGACCTGTTCGAGCGGTTCATGCCGGAAGAGAAGCGCGTCAAGCGCCTCGGTAGCGCGGTCAAGTCGGAGGCGATCCTGTCGCTGGCGGGCGACGCGACCAGAGGCCGCGAGCTGTTCCTGAATGCCACCGGCGTAGCCTGCAAGAACTGCCACCGCATCGGGCAGGAGGGCAAGCCGCTCGGCCCCGATCTGACGCAGATCGGCAAGAAGCTCGACCGGCCGAAGCTGCTGGAGAGCATTCTGGAGCCGTCGAAGACCGTGGAGCCGAACTTCACCAGCTACCTGGTCGAGTCGGACGGCCAGGTGCTGACGGGCCTCATCGCCCAGCGCGATCCGACCACGCTCGTTCTGCGGCAGGCGGACGGCAAGGAAGTCCGCCTGGCCACGAGCGAAATCGACCGCCTCGCCCCGACGGCGAAATCACTGATGCCGGAATTGCTCGTGCAAGAGATGACCGCCCAGCAAGTCGCGGATTTGCTCGAGTTTTTGGCGGGGCTGAAGTAGCGTTGTCTTGGGAGGCAGTCTCGCACTAGCACTCAGAGAAAGATTAAGAGGAGGAGTAAGATTAAGAATAGGATTAGGAGCAAGATAAAGATCAAGAGCAGGACTCAGACGGCTCGATCCTACTCATTCTCCTAATCTTGCTCTTAATCATCTTCCTAATCCTAATCTTCATCTTTCTCTTGCTCGTTGCCCGGTCGCCGTTCTACTCGCCAGCGCCGCGGTAAACGACCTTCCCACCCACGATCGTCATCTCCACCTTCGCCCGCTTCAGCTCCTCTTCCGACGCCTTCCTCAAGTCGGCGCTGACGACGA
>DASRJB010000479.1:0-3109 GCA_035649715.1 Pirellulaceae bacterium | reverse complement strand
TCCTGCGGAAAGTGCTGCTGCACGCCCGCGGGATACAGGCACAGGTCCTGGGTGACGACCTGCTCGCAGGGCGTGCCGGCCAGCTCGTATTCGATATTCGGCAGCCAGTCGTGATCGGCGAAAAATGCCAGCGTCCGCACCCGGTCCGCCCGGTCCGATTGCAGCAGGCCGACGACGGCGCAGTCGCACTGCAGCGTATGCGCCAAGTGCCGCGCCAGCAGCCGGAAGAACGCCTCGCCCGTTGCCGACGAGACGCCCAGCGCCAGCGCCTGCAGCAGCTGGTCGCGGCGGAGGAGCTGCGGATCGGCGGCCCGGTCGAGCAACTCCACGAGTGACTCATTGGGCGAGTCACTGGGCGACTCATTGGGCGGCGCGCGATCGACCAGCGCCGCCGCCTCCAGCTGGGCGACGCGGGTCCGCAGCCGCACGATCTCGTCGAGCAGCGCCGCACGGTGCGGATCCGGCGGCCGCAGCGAGGCGATTTTTGGTGAAGTTGGATTTCCCATGATGCGGCACGACCGGCGTCGTCAGCGATTGAACGCCGCCAAGAGCCTCCGACCTTTGTATATCCAGTAGGCTTCGCTCGCGCCAATCGGCCGCTGGCTGTGCCGCTCCGGGAAGAAGGCAATCTCCTGGAAGTCGGCGACGGCGACGCCCGGCACGCCCTGATGGCGGGCGGAGGCGACCAGTGCCTTGTCGCCGAAAAAATAGCCCAGCCGCTGCGGCTCGATCTGGGCATAGCCCGCGTCGTTGAGCCGCCGCGCTAGCCGCGCGACTTCCAGCTGTTCGGTGCGGGCCAGGCGGGCAACCTCGAACTCGCGGATTTCCTCGTGCTGGGCCTGCCAGCCGGCGAACAGGGCATAGATGTCGTCGGGCGGCAGGTCGGAAAGATCGGCCAGCACGGCGTGGGTGACCGGACCGGCGATGCCGATGTTGCTGAACGAGCGCTCCTGGTCGGCGAGCGTGACGGCATATTGAAAGCGGAATAGAAAGCAATCCACCGGCTCGTCGAAGCCGGGCCACCGCCAGCGGCGCTGGTCGTAGAGTTCGCAAGCCGCGGGAGGCACACCGTACTGCGTCGGCTCCGCCAGCCAGACGCACAGCTCGGCCTCGGCCCGCGCCAGCGGCGTTTGAAATTCCGGATCGATCCGGTCCAGCAGGCTCAGCTCGGCGGCATAGGCCAGCACGCGCAGCCGGGCCACGGGCTGCGCGGCGAGCTGAATCAGCTCGGCCCGGCCCTCGTCGTCGCCGAGCCGGGCGAGAGCGGCAGCCGCCTCGGTGCGGATGCGGCGGTGCGGCAGGGCCAGCGCCTGCCGCAGCTTGCCGATGGCAGCCTTGTCGCCGATTTGCGCCAGCGCGTCGCAGAGCGAGACCGCCAGCGCCACGCCGCGGGACACTTTCTGGCTGAGATCCTGGGGCGATTGGCCCTGGGCGCCCTGCCGCTCCTCCAATGCCTCCAGCGAGTGCACGAGGTTGCCCAGCAGCTGGATGAGCTGCGCGGACTGATCGGCCGCTGAGTGCCGGGGCACGAGCTGCTCGCGGCTCAGAAAATTGGCCAGGTCCAGCACCGGCGCGGCCAGCGCCGGATGGGCCAGCGCCGCCAGCAGCCGCGGAAACAGCCGCGCGGCCTCGCGGCGGCGGCGCTGAAAGAGCGGCGCGAGCGCGAGGACCACGTCGTTGTCGTCGGCCGGTGGATCGGCGACGAGGATTTCCGCCAGCAGGTCCAGCGCGGCGTCGTCCGTGGAATTCGCCAGCCAGGGCAGGAACTGCGCCCGCGCTCGCGAAACGGGAGTGAGCGCGTGATAGAGCCGCTGAATCTCCGGCAGGAGCTCCGTCACCGGCGGCAGCGGCGGCGCGCCCGAGCGAGCCGCCTGGCTGCGCTCGGCATTGACCGCCGCCAGCCAGGTGGCCAGCAGTCGATCGGCGGCGTCATCCAGCGGCGGCGGCAGTTCGTAGACCGCCGTCAGCCACTCGCGCCACTGCTCCGTGGAACATTCGACGAGCCACGCCGCCCGCCGCGCGCTGCGCCGAGCTTCCTGCGCGGTAAGCGAATCGGCGCGGCGGAGGTCGTCCAGCAGCGTTGACTGGCGGTCATCCATGGGGCGGTGGGTCGGTGGTCGGTCAGTCCGTGGTCGGTTGGTCGGTTCACCGACTCACCGACTGACCGACCGACCGACTGGCCCTTGGTAGAAACAAAAAGCCGCGAGCAGCCCGGCGGTCCGCTCGCGGCAGTAGTGTTGATCTCGCGTCTAACGCGTAGCCGCCGTCGCCTCCGGCTCCGGGTTAAACGAAAGTGGGCGACTACCCTTCCAGCTTGTAGCCGTTGTGGAATTCGGGCTTGATGATGTGGGCCACGTCCGGCGCGTTCGTGGCGGTCATTGTCTTGGCATCCCACTCGATTTTCTTGCCGACGACGCCCTTCTCGGCTTGCCCGGCCCGCTTCGACGGGTCTTGTTCGCCGGCGGCGACCCAGACGGCAAGGTTGCCCAGCAGCACCGTCTCGGCCAACGGGCCGGAATAGCCGGGGAAGTTCGACATCGATTGCTCGCCGCCCTTGATGGCGTTGACCCATTCCTCGAAGTGGCCGGGCGAGCGCGGGTACTCGACCTTGGGGATGTCGTCCAGGTGCATGTAGATGCCGTCGCCGGCGTAGTCGCCGGGGGCCAGCAGCCAGCCCTTGTCGCCGACTACCAGGCAGCCGCTGCGCATCACGCCGCGGACGCGGTCCTTGCTCTTCTGGTTCTGCTGCTTGGCGATGGCGGCTTCCTCGGCCTTCTGGAACAGCTCGGTGTCGGGGCGCTTGCCGCCGTCGTACCACATGAAGGTCAAAGGCGCGCGGCCGTTCCGCTCGGGGAACTGGCAGTTGATGATCGACCAGCTCGGATAGGTCTCGAGGTTGTGGCCGGAGGTCGTGGCTTGCACGCTGACCGGATCGCGAAGGTCCAGGGCGTGATACGCCATATTCAGCGTGTGGCAGGCCATGTCGCCCAGCGCCCCGGTGCCGAAGGCCCACCAGCCGCGCCACTTGAAGTCATGATAGGCCGGGCTGTAGGGCCGCATCTCGGCAGGGCCGATGAATTCCTTCCAGTGGACCGTCTCGGGCACTGGC
>DASRJB010000478.1:0-5097 GCA_035649715.1 Pirellulaceae bacterium | reverse complement strand
CAGGCCCAGAACTACAGCCGGCCGAGCGTCGAGCTGAAGCTGTACGAGGCCGAAGCCGACGGCAGCAATGAGTCCGTCGCCGATTCGAAGACGGTGGACGTGGGCCGCCTGGGGCAGGTGGCGACGGTCAAGTTCGAGCGCAAGCCCGACGTGCAGGGCGTGCGGCGGTATCGCCTGGCGGCTGCCACGTTCACCGGCGAGATCGACACGAAGGACAACGAGAAGACCGCCAAGGTGGAGATCATCGACCGGCGGACGCGCGTGCTCTTGATCGCCGGCGGGCCGATGCGCGACTTCCTGTTCCTGCGGAACCAGCTCTTCCGCGACAAAGAAGTGATCAGCGACGTCTGGCTCCAATCGGGCAAGCCGGGCATTTCGCAAGAGGCCAACGAGGTGCTCTACAAGTTCCCCGATAGCGCGGACGAGTTGTTCGAGTATGACGCAATCGTCGCCTTCGACGCCGATTGGGAGCAGCTCGACGAAGACCACGTGCGGCTGCTGGAGCGGTGGGTCGCGGAGAAGGCGGGCGGCCTGGTCGTCGTCGCGGGGCCGGTGTTCACGCCGCAGTGGTCCAGCCGCCGCCGCGGCGATCCGCGGATCGACCTGATCAAGGCCCTCTATCCGGTCGCCTTCTATTATCAAGGGGCGGCGACGCTCAGCCTGGGCCGTTTTGGGTCCGACAAGACCTGGCCGCTGACCTTTACGCGCGACGGACTGGAGGCGGAGTTCCTGTGGCTCGACGAAAATGCCCTGGCCAGCGAAAAGGCCTGGAGCCAGTTCGAGGGCGTCTCGGGCTACTACGCCGTCAAGGACTTCAAGCCGGGCGCGCGGGTCTATTCCCGCTTCAGCGATCCCGATACGGCCATCGACAACGTCCAGCCGATTTACATGGCCGGACAGTTCTATGGCTCCGGCCGCGTCTTCTTCATGGCCAGCGGCGAGATGTGGCGGGTGCGAGCCGTGGACGACGTCTATTTCGAGCAGTTTTACACGAAGCTGATCCGCTGGGTCTCCGAGGGCCGCTTGCTGCGCGATTCCAGCCGCGGCGTGCTGCTGGTGGATAAGGACCGGGCGACCCTGGGGGACCAGGTCGCCGTGCGGGCTATTTTGCAGGACGCCCAGCATCAGCCGCTGACGATGGACGAAGTTCCGGCGGTAATCGTGAAACCCGACACGACCCGCGCGGCACTCACGATGAAGAAGGTGAAGGACGAAGGCCGCGAGGGTATTTACGTCGAGCAATTCACCGCCCTCCAGGAGGGCGATTACCAGATTCAGCTGCAGCACCCCGCAGCCGCCGAGCAGGTGCTGACCCGCGAGGTCCGCGTGAAGATTCCGGCCAAGGAGAGCGAGTCCCCGGAGCGGAACGACGCTTTGCTCCGGGAGATCGCGGACAAGTCGGGCGGCGACTACTTCGTCGGGCTGGCCTCGGCCGTGGGACGCGACGCCGGCGGCCGGCCGTCGATCCTGAACCTGATCAAGCCGCAAGACCAGGTGACGCCGCTGCCGGGCACTCCCGACCGCAGCTTCGAGCAGCAGTTGATGACCTGGCTGCTGGGCGTGATCTGCGGCGCGCTCTGCTTGGAATGGCTATTGCGGCGGCTGAGCAAGCTGGCGTAGGTGCGATGTAACTACAAAATATTGAGTTTTACTCAAATTAACGAACGCTGATAGAATTACGACGTCCATGGCCACCGCGATTCCCAAACTCGCCTTGACGCCCGACCTGCGATCGCTGCTCGCGGGTCTGCGGTGGCGGATTCGCCTCTATATCTGGCTGGAGGGGCTCGCGCTGGCGGTGATCTGGGTCGGCCTGATGTTCTGGGTGGGCCTGGCGCTCGACTATCTGCCGGTGCTGCTGGGGGCCAGTGAGATGCCGGCCGTGGCCCGCGGCGTCTTGCTCGCGGCGACGGGCGTAATGCTGGCCTACATCCTCTATCGCTGGATTGGCCGCCGCACGTTCGTCCGCCTCAGTGACCGCAGCATGGCGCTGCTCCTGGAGCGGCGCTATTCCGGCTTCCACGATAGCCTGGTGACGGCGGTCGAGATGTCCGGCGCGCCCGACCACGCCTCGGCGTTCAGCCGCGATCTCTTGGGTCTGACCACGAAGGAAGCCCGCGCGGAGGTGGGCCACGTCCGCTACCGGCAGGTCTTCAACAACGGTTCGCTCGCCTGGAAAGTTCTGTTGGCTGCTGTCGTGGCGGGGTCGGTGGCCTTGTTCTTCAGCACGAACGCTGCGGCCGCGGGACGGGCGACCGAGCGGCTGCTGCTCCTCAGCAACGAACCCTGGCCGCGGAGCGCAAAGATTGAAGTGACGGGCATCGAGGTGCTCCGCGAAGCCGCGCCGGGCGAGGATTCGCCGCGGACGATCACGCTGCCCTTCGTGAACCGCATGGTGAAGGTCGCCAAGGGGGCGAACGTTTCGCTCAAGGTCCGCGCCGCCCAGGCCCCCGAGGCCCAGGTCGTGCCGCAGCACTGCACCATCTATTACCGCACCCGCACCAGCGGCGAAGGCATCCGCGGCGAGCGGGGCAGCGTCACGATGAGCAACTTCCGCGACGTAATCTCGGCCGGTGGCTCTGGCAGCTCGCGCAACTTCTGGTTCGACGGCAAGCCGTTCAAGGGCGTGCTCTCGACCGTCGAGTTCGACGTCGTCGGCTTCGATCACCGCGTCGGCGGCTACAAGCTCGAGGTCGTAGACAGTCCGGCGGTCGTCGAGACGCTGCTCGATCTGGAATTTCCGAAGTACATGGTCGATGAGGCGATTTCGAGCCGCCTGCCGGCCAGCGATCAGCCGTACTTGCCTGCCGGCACATTCATCCCCACGGGGACGCGGGTGACGCTGAAGTTCAGGAGCAACAAGGAGCTGCTTCAGGCCGAGATCGCCGTCGAGGGCACAGACCAGCGGACGGTGATCGACATTTCGCCGACCGCGGCCGACCGCTTTCGCTTCAGCCACAGAATCGACGCCCTGCCGGGCTCGCAGACCCTGAGCATCTCGCTGATCGACCACGACAACGTCACGACCGAGCGGCCGTTTCGAGTGTTTCTCACCGCGATCGAGGACCAGCCACCGCAGGTCGAGGTCTCCCTGAAAGGCATCGGCAGCTCGGTGACGCCCGACGTGACCGTGCCCTTCCGCGGCAAGGTCAGCGACGATTATGCCGTCGCGAAGAGCTGGTTCGAAGTGCGGGTCAACGAGAGCGGCGATCCGCACGACGTCGCGGTGGCAATCGGCAAGGCCGGCGCGGTCGATCAAGAGATCGATTTCCGCCGCGCGCGGACCGACAAGACCGGCCTGGAGATCAAGCCCGGCGACAAGCTCTTCCTGGCCGTCAAGGCAGCCGACAAATTCGACCTGCCCGATAGCTCGGGCCAGCCCGGCCAGCCGCACGAGGCGAGCGGCGAGCGCTACCAGCTCGACGTGGTTACGCCCGAGCAGTTGCTGGCGCAGCTGGAGGTCCGCGAGGTCGGCCTGCGGCGGCGGTTCGAGCAGATCATCGACGAGCTGACGCAGATGCGGGACTCGCTGCTGCGGGTCAAGGCCAGCGTCTCGCCCGGCGCGGCGGCCGCCGACCCGGAAGACCTCCGCAGCGACGACGACCCCGAAGGCAAGCAGCTTAGCCCAGAGCAGAAGGCCCAGCGGGCCGCCGATTTCCGCTTGCTCCGCGTGCAGCGGGCGATCCAGCAGAGCCAGAAGTCCGTGGCCGAGGTTGCGGGCGTCGCTGCCGGCTTCCTCGATATCCGCGAAGAGCTGATCAACAACCGCGTCGATACCGAAGACCGCAAGAAGCGGCTGAAGGACCTGATCGCCGACCCGCTGAACACCACCTGCGCCGAGGAGTTTCCGAAGCTCGACCAGCAGATGCAGGTCCTGGAGACGAAGCTCCGCGAGGCCGGCGTGAAGCTCGTGCCGGCCGAAGCGTCGCCGCTGGCCGACAGCGCGATCGACCAGGCCAACGCCGTCCTGGCGAAGCTGGAGGAAGTCCTGGCCCGCATGCAGGACCTGGAAACTTACAACGAATTGCTTGAGATCGTCCGGGATTTGCTTAAAGATCAACAGAAGCTCAGCGAGCGCACCGACCAGGAGCGCAAGCGGCAGATTCGGGATGAACTCAAGTAGGCAGGAAGCAAGTTCCCGTCGAATCAAAGTGAGGATCGGAATCGTCTGAACCTGAAGGAGTCAGCGATGACAAGACAGATATTCGGATGGCTGGTCTGCACCTTGCTGGCAGCGGGATGGGTTGCCGCGCAAGAGCCAGCGGCGCCTGCCGCGGCGCCGGTCCCGGCTGCCGAGGCGGGGCCGACCTCGGCCGACGAGCTGGCCCTCAACCAGAGCCAGATCGCCGATAAGTACGCCCGCTTGGAGCAGCTGATGCTCAAGATGGCCGAGCTGGAGGGCGTCACCAATCCCAAGCGGGCCCAGCTTTTGACGCGGGCCGTCGAACAGTCGAAGGAGCGGCTGACCAAGACGCAGCTCGAGACGCTGGTGACGCTGCTCAACCAAAAGCAGCTCAAGCGGGCCATCGACGGCCAGGCCACCGTCCAGACCGATCTCAAGGCGCTCCTGGACCTGCTGATGAGCGAGGACCGCTCGGACCGCCTCAAGAGCGAACAGCAGCGGATCAAGGAGTACATCAAAGAGGTCGAGCGGCTGATCCGCCTGGAAAAATCGGTGCAGGGCCAGAACGAAGGCGGCGCCGATCCCAAGAAGGTGGCCCAGGAGCAGGGCCGCATCGCCGGCCAGACGGGCGACCTGTCGCGGAAGATTCGCGAAAACGAAGAGGGCGGTGCTCCCCAGCAGCCCGGCGAGCAAAAGCCCGGCGAAAACGACGGCCAGCAGGGCAAACCGGGCGAGCAAAAACCCGGTGAGCAAAAACCCGGTGAGCAGAAGCCAGGAGAACAGAAGCCAGGAGAACAGAAACCCGGCGAGCAGAAGCCCGGTGAGCAGAAGCCGGGCGAGGGCCAACAGGGTCAGCAAGGACAGCAGGGACAACAGGGCCAGCAGGGACAACAAGGACAGCAGGGACAACAAGGACAGCAGGGACAACAAGGGCAACAGGGCCAGCAGCAACAGCAACAGAAGCAGCAGGCCCA
>DASRJB010000477.1:0-7895 GCA_035649715.1 Pirellulaceae bacterium | reverse complement strand
CGAAATCCCGGCGCAGACGATGGTGCCCATCGCCACGGACCCGGAGATTTGCCAGAAGCACGGGATGGACGGGCTGTATCCGATGGAGGACTACGTGATCGACCGCCAGACGCGCGGCATCCGCTACGTGATCGTCTACCTCCAGAGCGACGCGATCCGCAAATGGGCGGGCACTCCGCGCCAAGACGCGACCATCGACAACCGCAACTGCCGGTTTGAGCCGCACGTGGCCTTGGCAACCGTGGGCAGCCAGGTCGAGGTGAAGAACAGCGACGACGTGTATCACACGACGCACCTGTATGGGCCGGCCGGGTTTCAATACAACCCGGGGCTGCGAGCCAAGGGCCAGTCGGAGCGGACGGAGCTGACGCGGCCCGGCACGTACATCGTCAAGTGCGATCGGCACGGGTGGATGAGCGCGTTCCTGCGAGTGGACGACCATCCGTTCCACGCGGTCACCGACGAGAAAGGCCGCTTCGAGATCAAAGGCATTCCGCCCGGCAAACACCGCGTCGAGGTGTTCCACGAGAAATTCGGAGAGCGGCCCATCGCGCAGCCCGCCGGTGGAAATACAGCACCCGAAGTGATCGAAGTCAATATCGAGGCCGACAAGACCTCTACGCTGGATCTCAAGCTTTCCCATTAGAAAAGGAGCGACGGCGATGCGGACCTTCTTCTTGCTGGCGGCCATATTTGCGCTCGGAGGAGTGTGCACCCTGGCCGTGACTTCCTTCATGAACGGCCGGGGGGCGGTCGCCCAGGAAAGCGTGATCACGCCGCGGAGCCAGCCCGGCACCGACATGACGATTTACAGCCCCAAGCTGCACGGCCTCTACGACGGGAAGTTCAAGCTGAGCTGCGGCCGGACCTATGTGGTGGGCAGCCTGTCCGACAAAGAGGGCTGGGAGCACATGGACAACGCCGGCACCAACTCCAAGCTCACCGAGGGCACGGTCGATATTGACGTGGACGAGATCAAGAACACCGGCAAGTTCGTGGCCAAGCTGAAGCTGCCGGAGGGAATGTTCGAGATGACGCTCGACAACTTCAAGGAGAGCCTGGCCTGCCAGGACGGCGGCGTCGCCTCGATGATCTACGAGCACGGCGACTCGGGCTGCGGCAACACGCTGTGGCCCAAGACGATCCTCTACATCGCCGCCTGGGGCAAGGCCAGCGCCACTTTGAACGGCAAGCCGCTGTACAAGGACTACGACGCCCACTTCATGGTCACGCAGGGCATCCGCCACCGCGAGACGCTGAAGGTCGATTATCCGCAGGTTTCGCGGAAGGACATTTTCGGCAAGCCGTCGCTGGCCGGCGAGGTCAACCCCGCGGCCATGCAGTGCGACTTCTGGATTCGCAGCCCGCAGCAAAACAACAAGAACAATCCTCCGCACGAGCACTTCATGCACTTCTATTCGTTGGAAGTGACGTGGAAGTAAAACGCCGCCCGCGGCCGCTAACTCGTTTAACCCGTAGCCGTAGCCGTAGCCGGAGGCGCAGGCATTTCGCGAGTTCGCCGTCGCCTCCGGCTCCGGGTTAAACGGTTGAATGTGGCCAAACCATGAAGACCTTCTGGTATCTGGCCGCCGTGGTGCTCCTGGCTGGCGCAGCTGTGGCGGCGGCGATCTGGTCGCGGTCGCGCTCAGCGGACTCGTATCAGCCGCGGCTGGAGTCGGATCCGCCGCCGCCCTCGCCGCCCCAGTGGGCGGTCAGCGACTTCAACGCCTTCCTGGAGCGGCTGCGGCTGGCCGCTGGGCGGCGGGAG
Organism: Pirellulaceae bacterium; assembly: GCA_035649715.1. Lineage (GTDB taxonomy): Bacteria > Planctomycetota > Planctomycetia > Pirellulales > Pirellulaceae > CAYLLN01. The sequence goes on along the minus strand of DASRJB010000477.1, from coordinate 6,127 downwards.
TCGCTGCTATTGCATCGCGACCATCTGGAGCGCGCCGAGGCCGCGTTCAAAAGCACGGCGGGAGTGCCGGCCGACGTGCAACTGGAAATGCACGCCCCGTTCTTCGCGGTCGATCCCGAGGCGATCTACGCCCTCTATGCTGACCTGCCTACGCTGGAGCGCGGCCTGGCCCTGTTCCAGCAGAACTGCAGCGGCTGCCACGGAAGCTTTGGGCGCGGCAACGGCGCGGCGACGCGCGAGTGGTATGTGGGAAACTATCCGCGCAACTTCTGGTACGGGAAATACAAGAGCCGCTCGACGCCCTATGCCCAATTGCCCGAGGATGGCGACCTGTTCCGCACGCTGACCCGCGGGATGTACGGCTCGTCGATGCCGTCGTTCCGCAGCCTGAGCGAGGCCGATCGCTGGTGCCTGGTTCAGTTCCTGAAAACGCTGGCCAACTTCGACGACGAGTATGAGAACAAAGTGGTCAATCGCTTCGACCCCGCAGAGGACAAGTCGCAACCGCCGCCGGCGATCGGGCCGGAGCCGCCGGTGAGCCTGGAATCGGTGACCCGCGGGCGGATTCTGTTCATCGAGCAAGCCTGCGTAAGCTGCCACCAGGGGAACAAGCCGAAGCCGGTGGGCCTGGGCCGCTGGGAGGGGAACTTCAACTGGTACGACGAGATGCAGCGCCCCGTCGCACACTCGCGGGATTTGACGACGGGCGTGTTCCGCTCCGGCGCAGCCAGCAGCGACGTTTTCCGGATCATTACCTTCGGCCCCAATGTTGGACCCATGCCCAGCTATCAGAATATTCCTGAGGCCGATCGCTGGGCGCTGGTGCACTACGTCCGCTCGACCTACAAGAGCGACTATCCGCAGGCCCCCGCCTCCGCCGACGCTCAGGCCAAGAAGCCAGCGCCCCTGCCGCAATGAGACCCGCCGAAGGGCATTTGCGCAAGAAAAGTAGGGTGGGCTGTGCCCACCGCGGTTCGAGTGCTCGACGTTAGCGCGCCGCGGCCAGCGCTCGTTCGCGGAGCCGCTGGACGTCCACACGGATTGCGCGTTCGTCGGGATAGGCGGTGCGAGTGACGCAATCGCGGCGGGGGATTCGCTCCAAAACGCGGTCGAGGTGACCTCGGTCGCGAAAGGCCGCGGTCGTTGGACCGACGCCCCCGGCGCGCTCGGCCAGGATCTCATAGGGACCGCGGATGGGCCAGGTGCCAGGCAACTCTACGTTGCGGTTGGTGGCCACTGGTTGCATCGAAAGCAGGCCCTCGGGGCCTCGGAAATCTGTCCGAGCACCCCGAAAGAGGGCCGTCTGGAATGGACCACACTAGTCCATTCTGAAACGGGGTCGGCGAGAATTTCGCGAAATTTCTCTGGTCGTAAAGGTCGTGGGGGAAAGAGGTTGCGGCGAGGCGTGCAGGCAGGGGGGTGAGAATTCTGGGCGGGGGGTTGTTGACGGGTGTTCACGCAAGTAGCAGAACCTGAGCATACGTGTACAGAAAGCGCATTTAGTAGGTCTCGCCTGCCGGGCGAGACCTCTGCGGCCAGAAAAGACGTTCCCCAGCGATCAGGTTCCGCCCGGCAGGCGGAACCTACTCAGGAGACTTGCCATGACGAAGACCGCGACCACCCAGACCAAACAGACCCGCAGCCGCCGGCCGTGGACGCCGGATGCCTTGCACCTGGAGATCTTCGAGCGGGTCCGCATGCTGGGCGAGAAGCAGCAGGAGATCGCCCTCAGCCTGGGGATCAACCAATCGACCGTCTCGCGGATCGTGGCCCGCGTCGAACGCTGGCAGTCGCGAGCCACGCCCAAAGAAGCCGGCCGCCTGACGCACGGCGAGCGGCTGCGGACGCAGACCTCGCTGACCTTCGAGCGGAACGAGCTGCTCTTGGCCAGCTGCCTCCGCATGGCCTCGCGGATGGAATCGACGACCAACTACGTGCACACGACGACCCGGCGTCAGGACCCGGCCACGCGCGAGAAGATCACGCTCTGCGACGAGCAGCTCGACAGCTGCGGCGTCGCCGCGCGGTTTTTGCGGCTGGCGTTCCGGATCAACATGGAGCAGCTGAAGCTGGTCCGCGAGGAGGAGCTGCCGCCGCTGCCGCCCCTCTCGGCCGAGGAGCTGCACGAGGAAGAGCTCGGCGCCGACGCCGCAGCCGCCGAGCTCGCGGCCTCGCTGCAGCAGTACCGCGAGCAGTTCGACGAGAACCACCGCCAGGACATGGAGCATTTGAAGGAGCAGGAGCGGCTGAAGGCCCAGGAGGAGGCCGAGCGGGCCGAGCTGGAGCGGCAGCTGGCGGAGACGGGAGTCGGGGGTCAGGAGTCGGGCGTCGGAGAGGAGCCAGTAGCAGGCACACTCCGTGTGCCGTCGCCCGCCGACGATCATCCACCCGCAAGTGACGGCTCACGGAGTGAGCCTGCTACGCATAACCTGCATAAGGTGCATAAAGCCAACGGCCATGCATCGGCTGCAAGTGCCGGCAGTGAAGAGACTTACGACGAGAATCGCGGCGCAGAAAAAAGCGCCAATGATGCCTGCATGAAGCCGCGGAAGCGGAATCCGAGCGTCCGGAACGTGTGGTCCGAAGCAGAGCCTGGTACCAAGGAGAGGCGCTCCGCTCGCCGACCACCAGCCCCTAGCCCTAGTCCCCAGCCCTAGCCCTAGAATCTATCAACGGTTTAACCCGTTGACTTCTACGGCATAAACCGTAGAATGAGTCCGTTGGTCTTTTTCGTTCGTTTGTACTCGCGAGCTTGTCTGACATGGCCCGACCGAAGGAAGAGCAGCCGACGGCTGGTGAGCTGGAAGTCCTCAAAGTACTTTGGGACCGCGGCGCGAGCACCGTCCGCGAAGTGATGGAAGTGCTCAACGCGGAGCGCCCGCGGGCCTACACGTCGGTGATGAGCCTGCTCAACGTGATGACCGACAAGGGGCTGCTGGTCCGCGAGCCGCAGGGGCGGGCGTTTGTGTATCGGCCGAAGACCGACCGCGGCCGGACGCTGAAGCGGATGGTCGGCGATCTGCTGGGGCGGGCCTTCGAAGGCTCCACGAGCCAGCTGGTCGCCCACCTGCTCGACCAGAGCAAGCCGACGGCGGCCGAGCTGGCCGAGATTCGCCGAGCCATCGAACAATACCAGTCACTGAAGGGCGGTTAATATGTCGCTCGTCGATCTGCTGGGGCATCCGGCCGCGCGCCTGCTGACGCTGGCCTTGGCGCATTTCCTGTGGCAGGGAGCGCTCATCGCCGTGCTGCTCGCCGCGGCCGTGCAGCTGCTGGGCGTCCGCCGCGCGACATCGCGCTATGCCTGTTCGCTGGCGGCGCTGGCGGCGATGCTGATCTGCCCACTGGTCACGCTCGGCTGGCTGTCGCTGCCTGGCGAGGAGCCCGTAGGGTGGGCTGTGCCCACCTCTGGAGTATTAATGGTGGGCACAGCCCACCCTACGCTCTCCGAACTGCTCGCCCCGCTGCAACCGGTGGCCTTGGCGGCCTGGCTGTGCGGCGTGGCGCTGTTCGGCACGCGGCTCCTGGCCGGCGCGATCGGCGTGGCCCGGCTCCGCCGCCATAAGCTGCCGCTGCCGCTGGACCTGGCTTCGCTCGTCGAGCGATTGGGCCGCCGCCTAAAGCTCGACGCCTTGCCGCTGGTGTTTGTCAGCCGGCAGGCCACCGAGGCGATGGCGGTGGGCCTCTTGAGGCCGCTGGTGCTGATCCCGGCGGCGTGGGTGACGGAGATGCCGCTGGACATGCTGGAGGCGGTAATTGCCCACGAGTTGGCCCATTTGCGGCGGCGCGACCTGTGGGTCAACCTGCTGCAGCGGCTGGCCGAGACCTTGCTCTTTTATCATCCGGCCATCTGGTGGCTGTCGCGGCGGCTGCGAACTGAGCGCGAGCTGTGCGCGGATGAATTGGCGGTCGCCGTCACGGGGCGGCGGCTGGAATATGCCCAGGCTTTGGAACAAGTCGCCCACCGGCGGCAGGCCGAAATCCGGCCCGCGCTGGCGGCGTTCATGCGGGGAGAAACGAACATGCGAGTCCTGGAACGGGTGCGGAACGTGTTGGGCCTGGCCGGCGGCGAGCGGTCGCGGCTGTGGCCGGTGGGAATCGTGGCGTTGGCGCTGCCGGCGGTGTTGTGGATCGCGGCGGCCGGCTGGCGGTCGGCGGTGGCCGACGAGCCGAAGGACGGCGACAAGCCTGCCGTGAAGCGCGACGGCGATCGCCCGGACGGCGACAAGGAGCCCGTCGTACGCAAGATCGAAGCCAGGTTCTTCGCCAAGCAAGACCGCGACGAAGACGGGGAAGTGAAAAAGGATCGCCCGCGGGACGGTGAAGTGAAGAAGGACGCGCCGCGGGATGGCGAGGTGAAGAAGGATGCCACGCGGCGCGACGGCGAAGTGAAGAAGGATGCGCCGCGGGACGGCGAGGTAAAGAAGGACGCCACACGGCGCGACGGCGAAGTGAAGAAGGATGCGCCGCGGGACGGCGACGTGCGAAACCTACGCAAGGTTGTGGCCCGCGAAGGCGACGCCGCCAGCATCGAAGAGCTGACCGCGCTCGTGAAGCGCCTGTCGGCGCAGGTCGAGAAGCTGCAAGCCGAAGTGAGCGCCCTCCGCGGCGGCCGGGGCGAAGCCAACGAGAAGGTACCCGTGACCCGCCGCATCAAGGAAGGCGCCGGTGACAAGGAAGCCCTCAAGGAGGCGATCAAGCGGGAAGCCGCCACCGACAAGGACGCCATCAAGCGGGAAGCCGCCGAGGCGATTCGCGCTCGCGAATTGAAGACCCGCGAAGGCGGCGACAAGCCCACCGGCGAGAACGCTCGCCGCGCCGCCGAGGCCAAGGAACGAGAAGCCGTTGGCCGCCGCTTCAAGGACGCGATCCTGAAGGAAGTCGAGAATAAAGAGGCCGCCGTCAAGGAGCGGGAGCTGATCGAGCGGAAGAAGGCCCTGGCCGCGGAAATCGAGAAGAAGGCCGCCGCGGAGAAGGAAGCCGCCGCCAAGAAGGAGAAAGAGGACAAGTAGCAGCCTGCCTCAGGCCCGGAGGGCCGGCAGGCAGTAGCCCCGACCGTGAGGTCGGGGTTTTCGAAACGCGATTGAATGATAAGGCCCGGAGGGCCGGCAAAGTGCCGGCCCTCCGGGCCTCTGCGATTTCGTGATTCAACAATCCCCGACCTGACGGTCGGGGCTATTACCTGCCGGCCCTCCGGGCCTACTTCTGTTCCGGAAAGTCCCGCTCGTACCGCGCCACGAGCTTCTCGACGTCGGCGGGCACGATATAGAGCTTGCCGCGGATTTTCTTCGTCTCGCCGGAGGCGAGGCCGCCGACGCGAAAGTCGCTGTGCAAGCAGGCGATCACGCCCTGGAAGATCTCTTGGTACGGTTCCCAGGCGACGGCCATGATCTGCTTCTCGTCGGCCGAAAAGCAGCCGCACAGGCCGCTCGACGGCACGAGCTTGCTGAGCGGCCGCGGGTTGATGTCGTTGCGATCGACGCCTTGGGGGCAATAGACCTGGCCGGGCTCGTAGCGGGCCTTGTCGGCCCAGGGATAGGTGGGCATTCGCGTCAGCTTGCCGTCCAGGAACAAAAAGCACTTGCGGGCGTAGGCCGGCACGAGCGTGCGGGCGTCGGTGTTGGTCGTGCCGGTGAAGCGATCGACGCGAATGCAGGGCTGAGCCCAATGGGCCTCGGAGGCTTTGTCGGTCGGATTGTGGGCGACGAGCCGGAAGTCGATCTCATCGGTGCTCGCGGTGAGCGAATGCTCCACGACCACGCCATCGGCCAGCTTATCGCGGAGCTTAATCGTGCGGCCGCCCTCGCTGGCCTCGAGCTGCTCGGCGGTGTGCGGGATGACCGTCTCCTTCCAGTCGCGGTCGGTCGAGCCCGGCCGGCAATAGGCCTCCAGGTACAAGATCTTCAGCTCCTGGCCGGGAAAGTCGCCGCGGATGGTGAGATAGTTCTTCTCCCAGGACATCGTCAGCCCGGGCTCGGCAGCCAGGGCCGGCGCCGTCAGTACGAGGAAACCCGCAATCGTCAGCAGCCGTGGCATCTGGCTTTCTCCCGTCTTAGACTGCGAACTAATCCCTCTCGGCACGCGTCATCACACTGTCTGCGGCCGCGAGAATCAACCCCCAGACCGT
>DASRJB010000476.1:0-2152 GCA_035649715.1 Pirellulaceae bacterium | reverse complement strand
CTCGCTGCCTCCGAGCTTACCGATGGCAAAGGCCTGCAAAGTCGGGCTGTCGGGGCAGGGAGACATGGGTCGGAAAGCCGCCGGGCGGAGCCAGCTATGGCATTGAGTAGGCGGCGACAACTATATTAACGGCAAGGCGTTACGTCCGGCAGCTTTTCAGGTGTAACGCGCTCTCGTTATCTAAGGAAACGCCTCTCCCCACACACTCGGAGCAAGCCCATGACCACCCGTCGCGATTTTCTGGAATCGGTTGGACGCGGAATGCTCGTTGCCGGACTCGGCGCGACGCTGACCACTGACCTGGGCTTCTCCACCGCCTTCGCGGCCGAAGGGCCGGCGGAGCTGGCGTTCGGCAAGTACGACGCACTGGTCGATCTGCTGCAGAGCACGCCCGCCGACAAGCTGCAGCCGATCCTGGTCGAGAAGCTCACCAGCGGCGAGACGAACCTGAAGCAGCTGATGGCCGCCGGGGCGCTGGCCAACGCCGAAACGTTCGGCGGCGAGGACTACGTCGGCTTCCACACCGCGATGGCGATGCTGCCGGGATTGAACATGGTGGGGCTGCTGCCGGCCGATCGCCAGCCGCTCCCGGTGCTCAAAGTGCTCTATCGCAACTCGCAGCAGATTCAGCAGTACGGCGGCGCTTCGAAGAAGACGCTCCGCGAGATGCACGCCGCCGAAGAGGCGACCGTCGAAAACACGGGCGTGGCCATCCGCGACGCCTGCCGCGTCGGCGACGTGGACAAAGGCGAGAAGCTGTTTTCCAGCCTGGAGAAGGCGCCGCTGGAGGACGCCTTCAACGCGCTGCAGCCCCTCATGCAGGACGATGTCAACGTGCACCGCTTCGTCTTCGCCCATCGGACGTATGGGCTGGCCAGCCTGCTGGGCCAGGACTACGCCTATACGATCCTGCGGCAGTGCGTGCGGTTCTCCTGCAACCACGAACAGGGCCGCATCACCCGCAAGGGCCAGGAGTCGCCGATTCGCGCCCTGATGCCCAAGCTTCTCGACCAGTACAAGCTGGCCGGCTGGAAGGCCGGCACGCGCGACCCGGGCGACGCCGCGGTCGAGGAATTGGCCGAGACGATTTATCGTGGTCCGGCGGACAAGTCGGCCGAGGCCGCGGCTGCCGCACTGGCCGAAGGGCTCAGCCCCGAAGTCGTCGGCGAGGCGATCTCGCTGGCGTCGAACCTGCTGGTCCTGCGGCAAGGGCCCGATCCGTGGCGTACGCACGGCGATTCGGCCGGCGTGCACTCCTCCGACGCAACCAACGCGTTCCGCAACATGGCCCGCCACTCGCGGCCTGAGTTTGCGGTGTCTGGCCTGATCGTCGCCGCCTACCACTCGGCGGCCCACAAGGCGTTCCCCGGCTCGTCGTATCCCTCGACCGAGCATCGCTCGAAGATCAAGATGACCGATCCCGAGGGCTTGCTGGCCGAGGCGGAAGACGCGGTCCGCAACAACGACCAGGGCCGGGCCGCGGCTGCGATCGCCCTCTACGGCGAAGGCGGCGGCTCGCCCGAGGCGGTGATCCAGCGGATGCTGAAGTACACGATCAGCGAGGACGGCCGCCTGCACGGCGAGAAGTATTTCCAGACCGTGCAGGAGGAGTACAAGACGACGCGGCCCGCCTTCCGCTGGCGGCAGATGATCAGCCTGGCCCGCGTCACCGCCAGCGCTTACGGCTACTACGACCGCGAAGACCATTACGGCCGCCGCGCCCCGGGCTACGAAGAAGCCTGCCGGCTGCTGAAGGTCACGGCTTAGCCCGTTAGCCTGCGACTATCAAGAGAACCACGCCCACAGCGAGTGGGCGTGGTTTTTTGCTTTTCAGTGCCGCTCATGCCAACTTGGGTGTGTGACGCCCTCGTCAGACAACTTTGCTGAAACTCGGCGCCGCTTGATCGGGCTGGCTTTGCTCATCCTCGCCAACGGTGTGGTGCTGGGCGTGGTGGCCTACGTACTGTCCACCTGGGTGCGGTTGATTGGACTTGTGACAGCCCCTTTCTGGATTCGCCTGCTTAATAGTCTGTTTGACGGAGTCCTAACCGCCCAGCTCTTGCTCATTGGCCTTTGGTGTGCATTAGCGCCCGAGCGATTGGTTCAGCGGTTGCTCGTGGGAATTGTGCTAGCCGCGTTGCCGGTGGGAATC
>DASRJB010000475.1:0-3002 GCA_035649715.1 Pirellulaceae bacterium | reverse complement strand
AGCGGCGCCTTGGGCTTCATGTCGAACGTGTCGAGGTGGCTCGGCCCGCCCCACAGCCAGAGCAAAATCACCGACTTCGCCCGCGGCTGCGCCAGATTCGGCGCCGCGCGGGCCTCCAGCGCGAGCAAATCGGCCAGGGTCCAGCCAATCGCGCCCAGCGCCCCGGCGCGGAGCGCCGCCCGCCGCGATATCTGCCCGCCCTGCCGGAATCGACCGCTCAGCATGGCATCAGCCTAGCCGACGGGCGCGCAATTACCAAATTCGCTCCTAGCGGACCTGCTCCTTCAGGCCGTTGACGCAGCTGGCCCGCATTTTCGCGTGACGCAATTCCCGCACAATCGGAACCGCGCACGCGAGCAGCAGCCCTTCGAGGGCCAGCAGCATCAGTAGCGTCCGCAGGCTGATTCGCATCGGTTCGCCGCTGAGGGGAGGTCTGGGACTCCCGCGTCCTACTCAGTGACTTCGGTGTGCAGCCAGCCCCACGGTCCGCGCTGCCGGGGTCGGAAAGCCCAGCTGCTTATCAACCAGATTGAGGAGCGGGCGGCCACTGAAAAATCGCCGCAGGTTGTCGCAGACCAGGTGCGTCGTGTCGTCGCTCCGCCGGGCGGATTGCGCGCCGACGTGTGGCGTGATGATCACGTTGGGCAGGTCCCATAGCGGGCTCTCGGCCGGCAGGGGCTCGACCTCCGTGACGTCGAGCCCCGCCCCGCCAAGGTGGCCGCTTTGCAGGGCCGCGACGAGATCCCGCTCGACTACGACCTGCCCGCGGGCCACATTGATCAGGATCGCGCCGCCCTTCATCCGCGCCAGCTGCGGGGCGGCGATCATCCCCAGCGTCTGGGCATTGAGCGGCACGCAGAGGATCACGACGTCCGATTCCGCGAGCAGGCGGTCGAGGTGCTCAGCCGGCCACAACTCGGCCACGCCGGGCGGCCGCTGGTTCGTGAACATGTCCGTGGCGATGACCCGCACTCGGAAGGGCTGCAGGACTTTCGCCAGGCGCGTGCCGTTGCCGCCGAGGCCGACGATGCCGACCGTCGCGCCGGCCAGGTCGCGCGTCGGGCGGCGGATGAATTCGCGCCGCTGCTGCGCCCGCAAGAAGGTCGGCAGGCCGCGCAAAATGCCCAGCAACAGCGCGAGCGTCTGTTCCGCCACCTGGTCCGCGAACAGCCCCGAGGCGCTGGTAACGATAATGTCCGACGCGATCGTCGCCGGCGTGAGGCAATGGTCCAGCCCGGCGGCCGACGACTGAATCCATTTCAGCCGGCGGCGCTGGACGACTTCGTCCCAGGGCACCGGCACCTTGGCGTGCCCGCAGAAGATATCCGCCTCCAGGAGCTCGGCGGCAATCCGCTCCTGACCCGCATCGACCACCTCGTGCCCCGCCGCTGCCGCGCGGATTTCCGCCAGGTGCCGCGGCTCGATCGGGTAACAGAGGACGATGCGCATGAGGGCTAAGGGCTGGGGGCTAGGGCTAGGGGCCGCGGGGTAGCTGCTTTCCCTAGCCCTAGCCCCCAGCCCTAGCCCTTCCGTTGCGTTGACAAAAGTTTCGATGCCAGCTAGGGTTGCGGCAAGAGGGCCAGCAGGCTAGGGCTGTGTTCCCTCGCGGCGGGCCGGCTGTGTTCCCTCGCGGCGGGCTGGCTGTGTTCCCTCGCGGCGGGCTGGCGCTTTTGGGGCCAATATGTCGGATTCCGTGGATGTCGCGGCGATCCTGCCGGACGAGGTCTTGATCGAGGCCGGGCCCGGCACGGACGACCTCCTCGCCCGCTGCGAGCACCGCATCGGCTACCGATTTCGCGAACGGCGGATCCTACGGGCCGCTTTGACTCACGCCTCGGGCGCCGAGCACCGGCTGGCGTCGAACGAGCGGTTGGAATTCCTCGGCGACGCGATCCTGGGATTCGTCGTCTGCGAGCTGTTGTTCCAGCAGTTCCCGCAGTACCTCGAAGGGGAGCTGACCAAGATCAAGTCGGTCGTCGTCAGCCGGCAGACCTGCGCCAAGATCAGCGAGGCGCTGGGCCTGCAGGAGTTTTTGATCCTCGGCAAGGGGATGACGACGCATCCCAGCGTGCCGCCGAGCGTGCTGGCCGACGTTTTCGAGTCGCTGATCGCGGCGATCTATCTCGACGGGGGCGTCGAGGCCGCGCGGCAGTTCATCAACACCTACATCGGCCCCGAGGTCGAGCTGGCGGCGACGGGCGAGCTGGGCGGCAATTACAAGTCGCTGCTCCAGCAATTCGCCCAGCGCGAATTCGGCAGCACCCCGACCTATCACCTGCTAGACGAAAAAGGCCCCGACCACAGCAAATGCTTCAAGATGGTCGCGCAGGTTTCGGGCCAGCGCTATCAGCCCGCCTGGGGCCGCAACAAGAAGGAATCCGAGCAGCGGGCCGCCTGCAACGCCCTTTCCGAGCTCAAAGGCGAAGCGGCGCCGTACCCGTCGGACTGAGGCGGGCTGAGCCGCGCGGGACGGTGTCGCAGGTTAGTTTCGCTGCGCATCCACGAGTGCAGCCAGATTTGCCATCGTGACGTTGTTCATCCCTTTCCGCCCGTTGTCGGCTCCCATGATCCGCTCGACCGCCTCGTCCGGTATGGAAATGTCGAAGTGCTCTTCCAATTGCATCACCAGCTCGACGATGTCCAATTCATCAGCTGCGAGCTCGCCTAGCGAAGTGCTGGGAGTGATTTCCGATCTCTGTTCGGACAACAGCTTCGCCGTGATGTCGCAAACCTGGTCCACCGTTGGTCTGCTGTTGTCGGCGGCGCCAGCAGCCGGCGTGCCAACCTGGCACCCACTGCTGCTCAAGGCACAGCCAACAAGCACCAGGAAAACGCAGCGGAATATCGCTTGGAGTGGCATGGTATGAGGGGCTTCGTGACTGTGAAGAATCGCCTGGAGTTGCTCAAACCTACGTTACCGCGGCGGAAAGGTGAGGTTGGCCAATTCCCGTGGATTGGATTGTGCGGCCAGGGCCAGAATGGAGGCATTGGAATTGCACCCT
>DASRJB010000474.1:0-13227 GCA_035649715.1 Pirellulaceae bacterium | reverse complement strand
ATGCAGATTGGCGGCTCGTACGCCAGACGTTACCATCAATTCCGTGTCCCAGCGATTCGACTAGAGTGATGCCAGCTTTGTCGGCGTATTGCTGGGCTCGCAATTCCACATCCGGATGAGAATCAGGCATGACCGCCAACTCCGCTGGCTACTCGGCACATGTCGAGATGTTCCTGATTCTGAACGGCCAACAGTTCGATCTCGGCCAGATTGGACCGGAGCATTGTATTGTGCGGAATCCTGCGGAGGTTCCCCCATCGCCGGGCGAAATCGTGCTGATCGTGGACGGCAACGAAACTCGCTTGCAGGTTTATCTGCCGCACGGTATTTCGTCGTCGAGTCGCAAGGTCGCTTATCGGCCGGCCTCGCCCGCTGCTGCCCCGTGGCCTGCGGCTGCCGCGTCGCGCTAGTTTCTCTGGAATTCATTTCACCATGTCCATCGACCTCCGCTCCGACACCGTGACCCGGCCGTCTCCGGAAATGCGCTTGGCGATGGCCAATGCGGATGTGAACGACGATGTGATCGACGTCGATCCAACTTGCGACCGGCTGCAAAAGCTGACGGCCGAAATCCTGGGCAAGGAGGCGGCGATCTTCATGTCGTCGGGGTCGCAGACCAACCAGGTCGGCGTGCGGGTTCACTGCAAGCCGGGCGACGAGTTCATCTGCGAGACCGGCTGCCACATCTACAACTACGAGCAGGGCGCGTTCGCACAGCTCAGCGGCATCGTGGCCCGCACGGTGGACGGGAAAGCCGGCGTGCTGCACGTCGATCAGCTCCGCGGCCTGGTGCGGCCCGAAAACGACCACCTGGTCCGCACGCGGCTGGTCTGCCTGGAAAACACGCACAACCGCGGGGCGGGCAAGATTCAGCCGCTGGAAAACGTCGTCGGCATCTGCCGCTGGGCGCACGACAGTGGCCTGGTCACGCACTTGGACGGCGCCCGCCTGTGGAACGCCGCGGCGGCAACCGGCGTTCCCGAGGCGGAGTGGTGTAAGCACTTCGACACCGTGAGCGTCTGCTTCAGCAAGGGGCTCGGCGCCCCGGTCGGCTCGGCGCTGGCGGGCCCGAAGGACCTGATCAAGGAGGCCCGCCGGCACCGCAAACTGTTTGGCGGTGCGATGCGGCAAGTCGGCGTCATTGCGGCCGGCGCACTGTACGCCCTGCAAAACAACCGCGCTCGGTTGAGCCAGGACCACGCCAATGCGCAAATCCTGGCCGAATCGATCCGCGCCGCCGAGGGACTCTCGCTGATGCCCGAGGCAGTCGAGACCAACATCGTGATTTTCCGCGTCGAGCCCAAGCTCGGATCCGCGGCGGAGTTTGCCGCCGAGCTGAAATCGCAGAACGTGCTCTGCCTGGCGATCGGCCCGCAGCAGGTCCGCCTGGTCACGCACCTCGACGTCAGCGAAGCCCAGTGCCGCCAGGCGGCCAAACTCATCCGCGAAACGGCCGGCCGCCTCGCCAGCGGCCAGAAGTCGGCCAAGGAACTCGAGCCGGCGTATTGATCAAGCGCGGGTGCCTTTTATGCGCCAGCGCCCGCACTCGCTTGCGGATAAACTGCGGATGCTGGCGCTTCGCCCTTCGGCTCGACAAACACGAAGCTGAGGGCGACGAGCGCTAGGGCCACGCCAAAGTCCAGCGCCAAGATCGCCAGGATCTCCGGGCCGGCCCCCACTTCGGCCGCGCTGGCCCGGGCGGCTTGCCACAGCCCATATCCGCCCCACGCCGCAAGCGCCGCTCCCGGCGCGAACAATACCGCTCCGCAAATGCGGCGGCTGCCGGCCGGCAGCCAATCGGAGAGCGCGTGCAGGCCTTCGACCATAATCAGCAGCGGCGACATCATCTTCAGGACGGCTTGCTCCGGCGTCGCCCGCGGCCGGCAATAGACGAACAGGAACATGCTGAGCGTGAAGATTCCCACGCCGGCGGCAAAGATGCCGCCCAGCAGCCGCGAGTCGGCAGGGTGACGATTGATGGAGACGATCCAGCAGGCCCCCGGATCCATGCCCGGATTGTAGGACGCCAGCGCCGCAGCCCCTTCGCCGCGAATCCCGTGGCCGGATACGATGCCGGTCAATTCGCTGCCGGCCATGAGCCGCCGCAGCTCGGCGTCGTTGGCTGCGCCGTAAACCCGCGCCAGCACCCGCGGCGGGGCCGCCGAACCGGCCACCCGCAGCGGCACGTCGCAGAAGGTCCACCGGCCGTCCTCGCCGGGCCAATAGATATAGCCCTGCCACTCGACTTCGAAATCGTTCAGCCGGACGTAGTCGCCGGCCGTCGGACCGTGCTGGGCCAGTTCGGCGACGCTCGCCGGCGAAGGCGACGCGCCGCAGCGCAGCGACGTCAGCAGCTCGTGGCCGGCGATAAAGGACGTTGCAAAGCCGATGATTAGCGCGATCAGACCGAGAAACGAGCCGTTGAAAACGGCGAGCGGCGATATCTGCGGTTGCGTGCTCATAGATTCTCCCGGCGCTGGCAGGGCCGACCTGCAAGAATAGGCCGCGATTGTGCTGCTCAAGCGTGAGCCGGATTTGCCGGCCGTGCGGATTTTGCCGCCAGGCTATAGCCATACCGCTCGAAGTACGGCAGCCAGCGGCGGCTCACTTCTTCCTGCCAACGCGGCTCCAGCTCGTGACGGTTGGCTGCAAAACTCGCGCGGGCGGCGAAATACTCCGCTACTTTCGGCTCGACGACGGCGAAGTCACCCAGCTCCAGCGCCGCATAGACTCCGCGCATGGTTTCGACCGGCGCAGCCAGCAGGTCTTCAAACCGCACATCGACGATGCCGCCGGCCGGCGCCAAGGGCCGCGTTCGCTCCAGCCGCTCGTGCATCCGCTCGAACGTGGCCAGGACAAACTCCTCCAGCCCGGTCAGCCGCGGCCGCTGATAGCCGTAGGCCTGATACATCGAGCGCCACAGCCGCACGGTCGAGGAAAAGACCTCGTACGGGTTGCGCGCGATGTTGATCCAGCGGGCCTGGGGAAACAGCCGCGTGAGCGTCGGCAAGCGGAACGTGTGCGTCGGCGACTTGAGCAGCAGCCGGCCGGGCCGGGCATAGGTCAGCTGGCGGAAAAACGCCACGACTGCACGCTCCCAACGCTGGCGGTCGGGCGTCGGCAGCGTGTCGAGCTCGAGCCAGGCATCGTTGGCACTTCCGTCGTTCGGAAAGGCAATCGTCGCATAAGGGCTGGGCACGCCGAGGTTGACGAGCGCGAACTCGTCTTCCTGCGGCGCGTCCCAAGCGACCCGCATTTTGTCGGGCGGGCGGGTTTTTGGCAGGGCGAACGTCGTCAGCCGCGGCAGCCAGCTCCCGGTAAGCAGGAAGTGGTGCGGCGCGAGACACTCGTAGGTCGTCGGCGCTCGCAGCCGAGGATCGAGGGCCAAGAGCTCGTGCAGCAGCGTCGTGCCCGTCCGCCAATGACCGATGACAAAAACCGGATCGGCGGTCAGCTCGGTGCGGGCCGCCCTACCGCCGAAGATTACTTTTTGGACAAGTCCTGCAGCCGAATTGCCAGATGCAAACACCAGATCGACGAGGCACTCGGGCCACGAGGCTAAATCCACGCGAAACCGGCCGCCGGCGAGAATTCGCACGAGCGCCGGCAGCGAGCAGCCCATCCACGGCGCGGCCTCAGTCCAACCGGGATGCGAGCTGCGGTCGGCTGGCGTGGGGGGCATGCGTACTACTCTAATCGAGCGGCTGCCACGCGGCTTGCACTGTCCGCGGAGGCCGCTACAGTGACGATCTCGCATTGATGGGCCCGCCGTCGGTTTTGGAGAATCTGCCTCTCATGAGCGACACTCTCGCGGTTCGACCGGACGCCGAGCCTGCCGCTAGACGGAGCGACTCTTCTTCCATTTCGCCGCCGGATGCCAGCGGTCACCCCGCGCTGCACGAACGCCTGCTCGAGCCGCTGGCCGCGCGGCTCAAGCGGCACAAGATCACGCGGATCGGCCTGGAATTTCTCGACCGCTGCGCCGACTTCCACCTCAAGGACCTGCGGATCGACGACATGGACGATCATCGCGGGGCGAGCATCCTCGGCCGCCGCGTGGTCAATTTCGGCTCGGACAGCTTCCTCGGCCTGGACCGCGACGAGCGCGTGCAGAAGGCGATTGTCGAATCGCTGCCGCAGTGGGGCACGCACAACGGCGCGTCGCGAGCGTTCTCCAGCGTGGCCCTGTGCACCGAAGCCGAGGCCCGGCTGGCCCGCTGGCTGGGCGTTGAGGACACGCTGATATTTCCAAGCGTTACGCTGGCCAACGCCGGCCTGATTCCGGCCCTGGCGTCGAAGGGCGACCTGCTCGTGGTCGATCGGCAGTCGCACGACAGTATCCACCAGGCCACGAAGATCGCGTCGTCCAACGGAGCACGGGTCGTCGAAATGCATCCCTGCCGGGGCGACGTGCTCGAATCGCTGCTCTCCTCCCACGAGGGCGGCAAAGGCTCGATCACGGCGGTGGACGGCGTTTACAGCATGTCGGGCAAAGTCTCGCCGCTGGCCGAGCTGAACGAGGTCGCCCGCCGGCACGGCGGTTTCCTGTATATCGACGACGCGCACGGCACCGGCGTCGTCGGCCCGCGCGGCCGCGGCGCGGCGAGCGTCGCACTGCCGTCGCTGCGGGGCGTGCTCCAAGTCGGCTCGCTTTCCAAGGGATTCTCGTGCCTGGGGGCCTACGTCACCTGCCATCCCGAGCTGAAGCGGATCCTCAAAATCCGCTCCAGCACGTTCATCTTCGGCGGACCGGTGCCGCCGCCCTACCTGGCGGCGATCATCGCCGTCTGCGACATCCTCGATTCGCCCGAAGGGGACGAGCTGATCGCCCACCTGCGGTCGCTGGTCGTGCGGCTGACGGAGGGGCTGAATCGCCTTGATCTGATTGTGGCCGGCGGCGTCGCGCCGATTGTCTCGGTCCAAGTTGGCGAGATCGAAGAGACCTTTGCCGCCGGCAAATGGCTCTTCGACCGGGGCTACTACGTGCAGTCGGCTACCTATCCGGCCGTCGGCATCAACGAGGGGCTGATTCGCATCCAGGTGAACGCCAACCACCGCCCGGAGGCGATCGACGGGCTGATCGCGGCTTTTGCCGATCTCAAGCGCGAGCATCGCTTGCCCGCCGCCTCGGCCCAGCGGCCCCGCGCGGTCCTATGACCCCTACGCAGAAACAGCGCATGGCCTGGATCATCCTGGCAATCGCCGGCGTCCTGGAAATAACCTGGGCTGTTTGCCTGAAAAAGAGCGAGGGCTTCACGCGCCCGCCCTGGGGCGCGATCTCGCTCGTCCTCAGCCTGGCCAGCGTCATCCTGCTGGCCCTCGCCCTGCGAACGATCCCGCTGGGCACCGGCTATGCCATCTGGACCGGCATCGGCGCGGCCGGCACGGCCCTGCTCGGCATCTGGCTCTTTCAGGAAGCCGCCTCGCCGCTGCGGCTGCTCTTCATCGCGCTCATTGTGATCAGCATGATCGGCCTGCGGCTGACAGCCAGGTGAATAGTAGACCTCACGCTCCGCGTGAGGCAAACATCTCGCGGAGCGAGATGACTACTATGACCGACCGTTATTCCAGCAGCTCGCCGGTTTGCGGATCGAGGGCTTCGCCGTGGCACAGCCTGGCAAGCTTGTTCAGGACCAGGAGCAAAGTGCCGGGGTCGAGGAATCCGTCGTCTTCTTCATCGGGGATGGTGCTGATTTCTTCAAAGTGAAAGACGTCGAAGCGGGCATCGGCGTGCAGGGCCCGGGCCAGGTGAGGCTTTTCTTTCTCACCGGGCCGCTTGCCTTTCCACTCCTGGCGGAGCTGAACGATCTGTTCCTTGACTTCTTCGCCTTCGACGTAGGTAATGTCCATGCCAGCCGCGTCGGCGTGCGACAGGATCGTCATCGACTCCAGCTGGCCGCTCTCGCTGGCGTTGATCTCGTGCACCTCGATCCGCGGGCCCAACTCGACCAGGGCCCGCTTCACGTCGGCGGCCAGCGGCCGGCGCTGACGGTCGAAGAGCACAAAATACGTTTCGCGCCACTGATAGCGGCTGTCGGCAAAGAGCGACATGCGGAGCCCTTGGCGAGTGCGGGGCGAAAGTTGCAGGCAATCTAGCAAGCAGTCGCGGCGTAAACCACCGGCAGCCGAGAATCTTCACACCGCGTGCATACCGGGGCGGTAGTGCTATTCCCCCTCCGTCTCGCCCTCTTCCCAGCCGTGGTCGTGGTCGTGCTCGCCGTTGTACCACTCTTCGATGGCCTTCAGCACCTTGTCGCGCTCGGCCCGCGAGGCCCAGACCGATTCGTCCTGCTCCAGCCGCACTTCGTAATCCCCTTCGCACTCGCAATCGTCGTTGCCGCAGAAGTGAGGCACGTCGGAAATCCAGAGGATGCGGAACAGCGGAACGTGCTTATCGTCCACAACGACGAACAGCGGCGGTGACGGCATGGCGGAATCCCCGGGGCGACGAAACTACGTCTATTCTACGTCGCGGGCGGGTTTTTGGGTAAAGGCAACTGATACCAACCCGAAGCGTGAGCGAGGGACTTTTTGAACGCAGGCCGCGCCTAGAAAGCCCCTCGCTGACGCTTCGGGTTTGTATTACGTCCCCAGCTCCTGCGATCGCCGGGTCGCGGCGGCGACGGCGGCGATCAGGGCGGCGCGGAGACCCTGGTCTTCCAGGGCTTGCAGGCCGGCGATGGTGGTGCCGCCGGGGCTGGCGACTTTGTCCTTCAGCACGGCGGGGTGCTCGCCCGTGGCGATCACCATTTCGGCCGCGCCGCGGACGGTCTGGGCGGCCAGCGCGGCGGCGATCTCGCGGGGCAGGCCCATCCGCACGCCGCCGTCGGCCAGGGCCTCGATCATCACATAGACGAACGCCGGCCCGGAACCGGACAGGCCGGTCACGGCATCGAGCAGCTTCTCGTCCACGGCAAACGCGCGGCCGACCGCGCCTACCAGCTTGCCCACGAGCTGGCCGTCGGCAGCTGTCGCTCCAGGGCCGAGCGCATAAGCCGAGGCGCCCTGCCCGACCAGCGCGGGCGTATTGGGCATCACGCGAACGACGCGGCCCGTCTTCAGCCCTTCGCTCAGCCGGCCGATCGTGATCCCCGCGGCAACCGAGACGACGAGCTTGTCGCTGCCGATCTTGCCCGCCAGCTCGTGCATCACCGCGGGCATGCTCTGCGGCTTGACGGCCAGAAACAAGACGTCCGCCCGCCGCACCACCTCGGCGTTGCTGGCCGCCAGCACCGCGCCGCGGACCACCTGCGTGAAGGCCTGCCCCGCCTCGGGCACCGGATCCCAGGCCACGATTCGCTCGCCTGGAATGAGCTCCGCGACCTGAAACCCCTGCCCCAGCGCCCGCGCCATCTGCCCCGCGCCGATAAAGCCAATCGTCTGCGTTAACATCACGCCACGACCTCCAGCACCGGTTTGCCGCCGATGACGAGGGGGCGGTCGGTGCGGTCGTGAATTTCGGCTTCGGGGTTGATGCCCATCAGGTAATAGAGCGTGGCGGCGAGGTCGTCGGGCCTGACGGGATGCTCGTCGGGGTACGAGCCGGTGGCGTCGCTCTTGCCGTACACGAAGCCCCGCTTGACGCCGCCGCCGGCGAGCAGTGCCGTGTAGCACTGCGGCCAGTGGTCGCGGCTGACGTTGGCATTGATCTTGGGCGTGCGGCCGAATTCACCCATCCAGAGGACGAGCGTGTCGTCCAGAAGGCCGCGCTCGGAGAGGTCGTCGAGCAGCGTGGGCAGCGTCTCTTCGGTCCGGGGAAAGTGATACTTTTTGACGATCGGGAACATCCGCGTGTTGTCGAAACCGTGCGTGTCCCAGCCGCCGCTGGTGTCGCTGCGGCCGCCGATGCTGGCGGCGAAATAGACGGTGACGAATTTGACGCCGGCCTCGACGAGGCGGCGGGCGAGGAGGCACGACTGGCCATAGGTCGAGCGGCCGTAGCGGTCTCTGATCTCGGCGGGTTCGGTCGAGAGGTCGAACGCCTGGCGGACCTTGTCGCTGGTCAGCATGCCAATCGCCCGGTCGTAGTATTCGTCAAAACCGCGGGCTTCGGCCGAATATTCCAGCAACCGGGCCTGGCGATCGACCAGCCGCTGCATTTCGCGGCGGCGGTGCAGCCGATCGAGAGGCAGATTGTCCGGCAGGCTCAATTCCGGCAGGCGAAAATCGCTGGCGGCGGGGTCTTCCGTGAAGAACAGCGGGTCGTGGGCCTTGCCGAGGAAGCTGGCATGCTGGCCTGGCGTGATCGAGCCGTCGGCGATCGTGTAAGGATACGAGACAAACGTCGGCATTCCATTTTTCGACGGCGCGAGCTTATCGACGACGCTGCCGTAGCCCGGGAACAGGTCGAGCGAGTCCCGCAGCCGCTGGTCGTCGGTCGGCGGGGCGTGCCCGGAGAGGGCGTAGTAGCCGGCCGAGTTGTGGTTCTTCATCGCGTGCGTGAGCGTGCGGATGAGCGTGACGTGGTGCATCCGCCTGGCCGTCTCGGGCAGCTGTTCGCAGACCTGGATTTCCGGGCAGCTCGACGCAATCGGCGCCAGCGGCGAGCGGTAATCGTCCGGCGCCTTCGGCTTCATGTCGAACATATCGACGTGGCTCGGCCCGCCCCACTGAAACAGGAAGATCACCCGCTTGGCCCGCACCTTCAGCCCCGCCGGCTGCGCCTTCGCACTATCCGCGGCCCTGAGCAGCCCCGGCAGCGTCAAACCGAGCAGACCTGCGCCGCCGGCGCGGAGCACGGTACGGCGCGGAAAAACAAGTTGGCTCATAGGCTCACCAGGCAGATTGAACAGAAGGTAACGAAGCAAACGAAGCAGACAAGAATCAAGAAACGCAAGCTCCTCTTCGTTACCTTCGTTTCCTTCTGTTCGATTCCTCTGTTTCCTGCATCAGTTGGTCCGCGTCTGGAACTTCCGCTCATGCTTGTTGGCCGGGATCGCCACGGTGTAGCTCTTTCCATCGGCGGCGACGGAGAGCTTCACGTAGTTTCCCTGGCAGTCCTTTTCCTTGTTGGCGATGTATTCGTCGGCGACGTTGCCCGTCGCGCCGTCGGGGCGGAGGTTCTTGTGAAGCTGATAGACGGCTTCCAGCGACTTCGTCTCCTTCAGGTTCGAAGCGACTTCCGGCAGGCAGCCCTTCGTGCTGCCGTTGTTCATGATGGCGACCCGCGGCTGCAAGCTCCGCAGGACGAGCGGATTGTTGCTGGAGTCGAGGCCGTGGTGCGTGACCTGGTAGACATCGACCTGGCCGATCAGGTTCTTGGGGCAGACCAGCCGGGCCTCCTGGTTCCAGGTCAGGTCGCCGGCGTCGTAGAACCGCCAGGGGCCGAACTGCACCAGCATCACGACGCTGTTGGCGTTGTCCGAGAGGTCGCGCTCTTTCTCGCGGCCGGAAGCGCAGAGGTCGGCGTTATCCGCCGCGCCGGCCGGCGCATCGACGAACTTCTTCGCGCCACCGACAAACGTGAAGCTGATCTTCGCCGCGCGGTCCGCCTGCGCCAGCGGCAGCGTCAGGCCCGGCTTCACGACGTGCCGCTTCTCGACCTTCAGCTCGAAGTAGGCCTTGCCCGGGTTTTCGGTCAGCCCTTCGAACTGCCCGTTGTCGTACATATTCTTGACGGGCAGCTGATCGACGAGCGTCAGCGCGCCGCCAAAGTGGTCGCCGTGGTAGTGCGTGACGATCAGGTGGTCAATCTGCTTCATCCCGGCGGCGGTGACCGCCTTCACGATCCGGTCGGGATCGCGGCGGCCCGGATTGCCCGTGTCGATCAAGACCGTCTCGCCCGCGGGCGTCACCAGCAGCGTCGCCGCGCCCCCCTCGACGTCGATCCAGTAAATGTCGAGTTGCTGGTCGGCCGGGCCGGCGAGCGCGGCGGTACACAGCAGGAGCGATGCGATGGGGGCAAGCGTGTGACGCATGTGTTGTGGATGCAGTAAGGATGAAGAAGTGATTATGCAGGCACTTTCGTGGTCAAGTTGCTCACAATGATGCTCTGCACCATCGCGCTGTCGTCGATGGTGGTATGCACGAGGCTCTGGCCCCAGGCCGTGCTGGTGACGTTCAAGTTGACAGCTCCAGCAACGTTATTGCCGCGGAGCAGCCAGTCGCGGCGCTGGAACAGATTGTCGTGATAGAGGGTGCCGGGCGGCAAGCGCGTCTCGGCGCTGATCGTGTTATGCCGGATGCCGTCGATGGATGCGGTGTATTTCAGCTGGAACTGACCGGCGAGGCTAGCGTCGGCCTTCAGGCCCGCGGCCAACTCGTACGTCGCTCCGCCGCCCCAGCTATAGCCAAGAATCGCGACGTAATCGACGTTGCGCTTCAGCACCGCGCTCTTCACCTCGTTGAACGCCGCGCCCTGGCCGGTCGATTGAACCTTGTCGTGGCTGTAGAGATGCACGTCGTAGCCCTGCTTGTACAGGGTCAGCCCCGTCGTGAAAACGCCCAGCCGCGGGTCGCCCACGTTGGCCGGGTTCTGCGAATTCCCGCCGATGACGATCACGTCGCTTTGAAAGCTGTGGAAGGTCACGTCGTCCTGAGCGACGTCCGCGCCCGCTCCCACGATCAGCGACAGCGTCGCGGCGGAGGAATGTGCCGCGCCGACATATTCGACCCACCACGTGCGCGGGCCCGCCAGGTAGAGCGCACCCTCGGTGACGGCTTGCGTCTTGGTGCTCGTCGTCCACAGCCGCAGCTCATCGGGCCAGCTGAGTGTAAAGTCGCCCCCCGAGGCATTGACATCGACGCGGACCAGGTCGTTCTCGGCCGCCGTGGCCGCGGCGTCGGAAAAATCGGCCACGCCGTTGGCATTGTCGTCGTCGCCGTTGACGCGAATGCCCGGTCCGGCCTTGGGGTCCGTTTCAACGGCGGCGGCCACCGGATAGTTGGCATAGTTGATGTACTCGGTCACCGGCCGATAGGCGACCAGGTCCGCGAAAGCCGCCATCAGCGAGCGGTCCTCCAGCCGCTCCAGCGCCAGCCTTGGCCGACGCTGCACTCGTGCCGGACGCACGCCCCGCCAGTTCTTCCCGAACATGGTTGCTCCTCCTAGTGGCGAAACACAAATTCCTTCGCGTTCAGAATGGCCCAGGCCAGGTCCTGCAGCGGGCTCAGCCGATTCTCGCCGCCAGAGGCCAATAGCGCTTCGGCAGCGGACAGCTCGTCGGGCGCTGGCCCGCGGCTAAGGGCGGACCAGTAGAGCTCAGCGATGATCTCCGCGCTGGGCCGCGCGGAGCCCGCGAGCTCGGCCAGCCGGTTCTGCTCGCCCTCGAGCATCTCGTTCAGTCCTTCGTCGCCGATCAGCGTGAAGGCCTGCTTTAGCGTCGTGCCGTCGGACCGTTCGCATTCGCAGGCCAGCAGCCGCTCAGGCTTGCCAAATGTCTTGAGGAACCGCTCGGCGGCCGTGGGCCTGCGGTCGCGGGGCCGCACGCGCTGCGTGCCGCGGACCTGGCCGGCCCGCGTGCCGGCGTCGTAGCCGTGAAATTCCGGCCGAGTGCCCAGCACCTGGCACTGCGCGTCGAGCAGCGACTCGGCGCTGAGGCGGCGGACGATCGCCCGCGAAAAGCAGCCCTCGTCGTCCGCGTTCGTCTCGTTCGGCTCCGCGGCCGCCTGGTACGTGCGGCTGTTCATGATCGCGCGGACCAGATGCCGCAAGTCGAAGCCACAGCGGGCAAAGTCGCGGGCCAGGGCCTCCATCAGTGGCGGAATGCTGGCCGGGTTGGTGACGCGGAAGTCGTCGATCGGCTCGACCAGGCCGCGGCCGAGCAGGTGATACCAGATGAAATTCGCCTGCGAATTCACGAACAACTGGTTCTCCCGCGAGGCCAGCCAATCGGCCAGCGGCTCCAGGCGGTCGCCGGCCGGATGCAGCGACGGCGAGTAGGCCCCCAGGAACTTGGGCGGGGCGTCCAGTCCCGTGCGGGCGTTGGTAACCTCGCCTTCCTCGGCGATCAGCACCAGTTGCTCGCCGTTGAACTCGTGCTTGTCGAGCCGGTCCTTGCGCGTATTGCTGAGAATCTGGTAATCGATCCGGCCGAACACCGCGGCCCAGCTGTAGTAGTCGTCCTGCGTCCAGCGGTCGTAGGGATGCGTGTGACAGCGGGCGCATTGCAGCCGCACGCCGAGGAACAGCCGGGCGGCCGTCTCGCCGCGGGTGGCCGGGTCGCGATTGGCCCGGTAGAAGTTGGCGGGCGGGTTCTCGTACGTGCTGCCGCGGGCCGAGACCAGCTCGCGGACAAAGCGGTCGATCGGTTTCCCTGCCGCGATCGAGTCGCGAATCCAGCCGTAAAACGTATCGACCCCCTTGGCGTCGAGCACCTTCTCTTCGTTGCGGAGCAGGTCCGACCATTTGAGCGCCCAGTGCTCAGCAAACTCCGGCCGGGCCAGCAGCTGGTCGATGAGTTTCGTCCGCTTCTCGCTGGCGGTGTCGGCGACGAACGCCCGGGCCTCGGCGGCCGTCGGCAAGAGGCCGACGGCGTCGAGCGTGGCCCGGCGAATGAACGTCGCGTCGTCACAGGTCGGCGAGGGGTTCATCCGCAGCTCACGCAGCTGGGCGAAGACCAGCTCGTCGATGTAATTGGCCGGCGGCGGCGAACTGGCGACGAAATCGGGCCGCGCGGGCAGAAACGCCAGCGGCACCGCGAGCTGCTTGTCGAGATAGCGGACGATCACCGTCGCTTGGCCCAGCTTCTCGCGCCGCACCAGGCCGCCCGGACTGATGGTCACGCTGCGGTTCGTCGGCTCGTAACAGGCCAGCGCCGTCACGTCGCGCGACTTGCCGCCGGCGAAGTGGGCGATGGCCATCAGCTGCACTTGCTCGTCGGGCGACATCACGATCGCTTTGGCCGGAGTAACTTCCAGCTTTTCCAGCTGCGAGCCCTCTGGGCTCGGCCCCGGCGCTCCGGCGGCGATCCAATCCAAGAGCAGCCGGTATTCCTGCGAATCGCGTTTGAACCGCAGGCCTCCTTGATGCACGACCTGGGCCGTGGGCTTCAGCAGGATCAGGCTCGCTTCCGTATCGAGCAGATTCACCCGCCGCTGCTCGGCGTCGCGCGTCAGCGACAGGTAATCCACCGCCGGATCCTGCCCGCGGAGCGAGAGCTTGAAGCCCCCTTTGCCGTTGGCGTTGCCGTGACACGCCCCCAGGTTGCAGCCCGCCTTCGACAGAACCGCCATCACGTCCCGGTCAAACGACGCCTGCTCAGCCGCTGCCGCTGAAGCGCAAATCGC
>DASRJB010000473.1:0-2129 GCA_035649715.1 Pirellulaceae bacterium | reverse complement strand
CGTTGGGCAGGGCGTACGTGTAGTTGAACATCAGGCGGATGCGGTCGCAGAGATACCAGTTCACGCCGAACGTCGCTTCGGGCAGGAGGATGCCGACGAGCTGGCCGCCGGGGCCGGGCGGCGTGTCGGGGTCCTGGAAGTCGAGGTAGGAATAGCGGGCGGTCAGCTCCCAGGCGCCCCAGCCGGCCGGACGATCGCAGGCGTGGCAGCGAATCAGCGGGCGGCTGACACGTATCGGGCCGAAAGAGCTGCTCGCAGCCCGATACTCACGGTGTTCGCCGGTGAGGAACCAGCCGCAATCGGCGTGGCAGCCGTACAGATAGACGGTCCCGCCGCCGAGCTGGTCGATCCAGGAGCCGTACCATTCGGCTTGCGTCCAAAACGGCCCGCGAGCCGCCGCGAACTGGAGATTCAGCAGCTGCTGGAAGCTGGCCGGGACGCTGATGCGCGGCACGAAGGGGGAGGTGGCCACGTCGCCCAGGTCCAGCAGCGGCGATTGCGTCTGCTCCTGGATGATGATGACTCCGTCCTCGGGGAACCGCTCGGAAAACGCCAGGCCCAGGTGCAGCAAGCGCTCGCCCTCGCCTTCGTTGATGGGAGCGGCCGTCCATTTTCCCGTGAGGTCAACGGTGCTGCCTGGGCCTCCCTCAAAGTCGTTCGCATCCGTGCCCGATTGAAAGACGCCCAGCGCAAACGTGCTTGACTCGCCCGCACGCAGCAGCCCCAGGCCCCAATTCCGCGCCGGGTCGAGGACGCTGACCGGAGAGCGCTCCAGGAACGCGAAATAGTTCGCTCCGGTGTCGATCTCCAGGCTGAACGGCTCGCGGTAGTGGCCGGAGCGGAATTCGCCGCCGCCGCGAACTTCGCCGAGCCCGACAAACAGATCGCGGATCACGACGTCGCCGGAGGCCAGGTCGATTTCCGCGAGATAGTTGCCGCCGATGGCCAGATCGCCCTGGACGCCGATCCGCGCCCGCCGCAGGCCGACGACGTCGCCCAGGTCGCCGAAGGTCGCGAGGCTGGCCGGGCTCTGCGTCGTCCAGACCGCGTCGGTATCGACGCGGCCCCGCAAGCGGAAGGTCGTTCTGCCAACGTCAGCGGACTGGGGCGGACACGTGCCATCGGGACAGATTTCGGCCTCTATCCCTGGGGCGCTTGGGAGCGGGGCCAGGTCTTCCGCGCGGACGCAGGCCAACGCAGGGACGAAGCAGCACGCCCAGGCGACCAGTAGCCAGGTCGCCAGGCCCCTTCCCGCGGCAGCGAAAGCAGAGTATCGCACATCCAGAAAATCGAACCTCCTCGACTTCGAAAACGAGGAACGGGCAGAGATTGCACCCTGGGCAAGCTGTGCAGGCTCTGTCGCTTGAGACTTCTCGCCAGCCGCAAGTGCGCCGCGTGCCGTAGGAGATTGCCGGCAAATCCGGATTGAGCGGCAAGGCTTCCCTAGCCTGCAGATTTGGGCGGCGCTTCATGCTCGGCGACAGCTTCGGCCAGGCTTGCGCCGCGCGTGATCGGGCCGACGAGCTCTTCGAGCCTTTCGGCCCGCAGCGCCTCGCGGACCGGGCCGTGGGCCTCCACGATCTTGAGGTCGATATTTTCCCGCACCAGTTCGGCGTGCAGCCGCCGCAGCATCCGCGCGCCGGCGACGTCCATGTAGGGAACGTTCGACAGATCGCAGATGACGCGCCGCAGGCCCGGTTGTGCGTGAGCATGCTGCCGCACGATTTCGAGGACGTGATCGACGTTGAAGTAGAGCAGCGAGGACTGCACGCGAAAAGCGAGCAAGCCGCCGATCGCCTCGTTACTGGGGTGCCGGGCCAGGTCGGAAAAGCGATTGGTGCCGGGAATTCGCCCGAGGAAGGCGACCGCCGGCCGCGACATGCGGGCCAGCAGCATCAGAATCGAAGCCAACACGGCAATCAGCACGCCGTCGAGGACGCCCATCAACAGCACGCCGGCCAGGGCCACTACCGCGGCGGCGAAGTCCAGCCGGCTGGCCCGCCACAGGTGGCGGAGTTCGGGAATGTCGATCAGCCCGGACACGGCGACGAGCACGACCGCCGCGAGCACGGCATCTGGCAGAGTGCGGAAGAGACCGGTCAGAAATAGCAGCACGCAGCAGATCGCCG
>DASRJB010000472.1:0-3399 GCA_035649715.1 Pirellulaceae bacterium | reverse complement strand
CCTATTGCTGAATATCGATTTATGGCGATTTGTTCACATTAGCATCATAAGGCTTAGAGAAACGGGGTGAACAGGTCGCTAACGCGAGCCGGGTTCGAAGG
Organism: Pirellulaceae bacterium; assembly: GCA_035649715.1. GTDB lineage: Bacteria > Planctomycetota > Planctomycetia > Pirellulales > Pirellulaceae > CAYLLN01. Next base: position 3,298 of record DASRJB010000472.1, on the reverse strand, counting down.
CCAGGTGTCAACCACCGCATCGAGGTCGCACCCATAACTTAGATGCGCGAGCGATTTCTATTATTCCGTTCACTAAATAAATATTTCTGGCTTAGCGCCTCCGCCGAGCCAACGTCGATGCACGATCAGGCGCGGCAGTCACGCCGTCTTCTGGTCCACCAGCCCCAATTCTTCTTTCATCACATCGCGCATTTTGAATTTCTGGATCTTGCCGGTCACGGTCTGCGGAAAGGAATCGACGAACTTGACGTACCGCGGCACTTTGAAGTGAGCGAGCTGCGATTTGCAGTAGGCTCGGACTTCGTCGGCTGTCGCGGAACAGCCAGCCTTGAGCTTGATCCAGGCCGACAGCTCTTCGCCATACTTGGGATCGGGCACGCCGAACACGGCGGCTTGCTCGACGGCAGGGTGCGTGAACAGGAACTCTTCGATCTCGCGGGGATAGATGTTCTCGCCGCCGCGGATGACCATGTCCTTCAGGCGGCCCGTGATCTTGTAATAGCCGCTGGGCAGCCGCACGGCGAGGTCGCCCGTGTGCAGCCAGCCTGCGGCGTCGATGGCAGCCGCCGTGGCCTCGGGGTTGTTGTAGTAGCCGAGCATCACCACGTGCCCGCGACTGCAGAGCTCCCCCTGCTGGTTGTCGGGCAATTCCGCGCCGGTGGCCGGATCGACGATCTTTACCTCGACGTCCGGCAGCGGGCGGCCGACGGTCTCGACGCGCAGCTCGATCGGGTCCTCGGCCCGCGTCTGCGTGATGACCGGCGAGGCCTCGGTCTGGCCGTAGGCGATCGTCAACTCCGTCGGGCCGAGCTTGTCGATCACTTGCCGCATCACTTCGATCGGGCAGGGGGCGCCTGACATGATGCCCGTCCGCAGCGTGCTGATCTTCCGGCCGGCGAACGACGGGTCCTGAAGCTGGGCGATGTACATCGTCGGCACGCCATAGAGCGCAGTGGCCCGCTCTTTCTCCAGCGCGTCGAGCGTCGGTCCCGGCTGAAAGTACTCCGCCGGCACAATCATCGTGGTGCCATAGACCGCACAGGCCAGCGTCCCCAGCACACAGCCAAAACAGTGGTAGAACGGCACGGGAATGCAGAGCCGGTCCTGCTCGGTAAACCGCTGGCACGCGCCGACGTAGTACGCGTTCAGCAGCAAATTGCGATGGCTGAGCGTCGCTGCCTTCGGGAAGCCGGTCGTCCCCGACGTGTACTGAATGTTGATTGCCTGCTGCGGCGAGAGGGAGCGGCTGATGATCTCCAGCTCTTCAGGCGTAACCTTCTCGCCCGCGCGGACCATCGCGTCCCAGGTCATCAGGCCGGCCGGCGGCGCGCCCTTGAGCGTGACGATGTTGCGGAGCTTGGGAAAGCGCGGGCAATTGACCCAGCCCTCCTCGGCGGCGGCGATCTGGGGGCAGATTTCGCGGAGCATCTCGAAATAGTTCGACGCCTTGAACCGATCGACGAGGAACAGCGCCACCGAATCGCTCTGCCCGAGCACGTACTGCAATTCAAATGGCCGGTAGGCCGGGTTGATATTGACGAGCACCGCCCCCATGCGGGCCGCGGCGAATTGCAGCAGCACCCACTGCGGCACGTTCGTCGCCCACAGCGCGATGTGCTCGCCCGGTTTGATTTCCAGCGCCACCAGGCCGCGGGCTGCGGCATCGACGTCGGCCGCGAATTGCCGCCAGGTCCAGCGGCGGCCGAGCTGTGGAAAGACGAGCGCCTCGCGGTCGCCGTGCCGCCGCGCCGTTTCCGCCAGCACCTGGCCAATCGTCAGTCCGTCCACCCAGGGACCTTTCGCCATCGCCCGGTCTCCTCGTAGAGCAAGCGTCCTCGCTTGCTCACGCCTCCATGAAGGGCGCTGCACAAGCGAGGACGCTTATGCTACGGCTAATCCCACAGCGGGCGGGCGGACGCATAGGCCACCGGGCCGAAGATGAGCAGCGGCAGCCACGCCGCCAGCGTCGCGTCGAGCAAGTAATTCGACCCGATCGCGTGGCAGACCAGCACCAGAATCATCATCGCCCCAACCAGCAGCCCGCCGATCCCCGCTGCCAGGAAAATATTACGATTGCCGCGGCTCAAAACCAAGGGAATTCCCAGCAGCACCAGCGACAGGTCCAGGAGCGGCTGCACGACGCGGGCGTGGATCATCAGCCGCACGTCAGCCCCGGGCTCGATCGTCTGGCCGCGGATGCCCGCGATCAGCTCCAGGGACGAGAGATATTGCCGCCAGGAGCCGCCGACGGAGAGCTGCTCGAACGTGACGACGCTGGCCACGAAGCATTCGTCGGGCTTGAGCCAGGGCGTATCGGCTGGCGAGTACAGGACCGGCAGTCCGTGCGGCGAGACGCTTTTCCGCTGCACCAGGTCTAGCGGCTGCCGCACGCCGCGCAGCAGATAACCGGCAGGTCGGCCGGCAGATTCTGGTTGGTAGTAGGCGTTGTCGGCGAGAATCTGCGGCCCCCACTGGGACAGCTCGGGCGGCATCCGAAACAGCGGCGCGGCGATGCGGCGGTCCTTGCTGTAGGTCGATTTTCCGCTGATGAGGATGTCGGTGCGCAGGTCGTACCGCGGCGTACACTTGCGCGACTCTTCACCCAGCCAGTCCTGGGCGTTTTTCGCCAGGCTCTCCCGGACTAGAGGCAGGCCGAATTCGCGATTCACGATTCCCAGTATCGCCACGATCAGCGACGCGACGAGCAGCGGCCGCGCCACGCGGGCCGGGGAGATGCCCGCGGCGACGATCGCCGTCAGCTCGTTGCTCCGCTGGATCAGCGTCAGCACAAATGCTACCGAGACCATCGCCAGCATTGCGCCCGTGCGATCGAAGAACCACAGCAGCCGCGGCCAGTAATAGTCGAGCAGCACGCCGAACACGCCGGCGCTGTGCCGCTTGCCGTAGGCCAGAAACTCGTCCAGGTTGCCGAAGGCGTCGATGACGACGAACAGCCCAAACAGGCAGAGCAGACAGACCACCAGCACCTTGACATACAGCCGCAGCAGGTAGCGATCGACGATCGTCATCGGAGTCCGTTCCGAAACAATGGCGGCTTGCCCTTCGCGGCGGTACGATAGGCCGCTTTGGCACTCAGGGTCAAGACGAAAGCAAGCCTCGCTAGCGTGACAGACACAGTAGCAGGACCGACGGCCCAGCTGCCGCCGCGCCGCGTCTGGCGCTGGCTGCCTGCCAGCCGCAGGGCGGCGCTGGACCTCTTGTTTCCGCCACGCTGCACGTTCTGTGCGGCCGAGTGCCTGTCGCGCGCTGGCCAGCCGCTCTTTTGCCCCGAGTGCGA
>DASRJB010000471.1:0-5687 GCA_035649715.1 Pirellulaceae bacterium | reverse complement strand
GTGTTCTCGTCGGCGCGGCGACTTTTGAACGTGACGCCATCGCGCTCGAGGATTTGGCGGTGGATGAGGTTGCCGGCGACTTCGCCGATAAAGACGTTGCCACGGAACGGTTCGGGATAAGCCGCGCCGCGATAGACGCAGACGCCGCTGGAGCTGGTCCAGAAGCCCGCGCCGATCGTCTCGCTCCGCGGCATGTTGGCCTGCTCCAGGGCCCACCGCTGGGCGCGGAACTCGCGCCAGGCTTCCGGCGGGCTGAGGCGATAGACGCGCAGCTGATCGCCCGATTCGGCGCAGTCGTGGATCGCGCTCGGCACGACCAGGTTCGGATTGCGGGCCAGATAATGCAGCGGCAGGACGACGTGCTGCACCGGGTTGCGAATGTTGCACAGAAAGCGGTTGCCCCAGTCGTCGAACGTCGCCCCAAACCGCTCGCCGCCGCTGATCGCTTCGATCTTCTCCGTGACCGGATCAAAGCGGAAGTCGCGTCGGGTCAGTTGAATCAGCGGATCATCCGGCCGCTCCGCGTGGCGGATATTGCCGCCGTTGCCCGAGGCCGACCCGTAAATCTTGTTGTCCAACCCCCAGCGGAGGCTGTTCATAATCGCCTGCACGTTGTAGCGGCTGAAGCCCGTGAAGACTTTGCGCCGCACGTCGGCCTTGCCGTCGCCGTCAGTGTCCTTGAAATACCAGATGTCCGGGGCCGCCGCGACGAATACGCCGCCCTTATAGCAGCAGACCGAAGTCGGCCAGGCGAGCTGGTCGGCAAAGATCGTCGCCTTGTCGTATTTGCCGTCGCGGTCCGCGTCTTCCAGCAGCCGCACGGTGCCGGGAAAGTCGGTCGGGACGGCGTTCTTCTCTTCGGGATACGGATAGTCCCGCATTTCGACGACGTAGGCCCGGCCGTCCTCGTCGTAGGCCAGATCGACGGGGCTGGCGACTAGCGGCTCGGCCGCGATCAGCTCCATCCGGAAGCCGTGCAGCGTTTCGAACGTCGCCTCGGCCTTTTCTGGCGGCGTCGGCGGCACGCGGGGAAAGCCGTCGGCGGCAAGCGCTGTGGCGGTCAGGCTGGCGAGCAGCAGGGGTAAAAAGGGCTTCATGGCGGGCATTGTAACTTCCCCAGCAGCCGCGTGAGCGCCGACCGGGCTGCGCCGGCGCCAGAGCGAGTCAGCTGCTCGCGCGCCTCAGCAAGAGCCGTGAACTGCTCGGCCGTAAATGGAACCGCCGCATCCACCGTCGGCGGCTGTGGGACAAGCGCCGCGGTGATCGCCGCGGCGAGCCCAGCGATGCCCGCGAGCGTTTTGGCGCTGACCGCGATTCCCGCCGGACGGCCATCGGCAGGCGGCGGGGCCAGGTCGGATTTGTTGTGGACGATGAGCAGCCGTCGGGCGCTGGCCGCGACTTGTGCGTGGAGCGCTGCGTCCCAGGCGGCCGTCGTTTCGGCAACCAGCAGCGTCAGGTCGGCGGCAGTAATCGCAGCGGCTGCTCGTTCGACGCCCGCCGCCTCAATCGGATTGCCCGGAGCACGGAGGCCCGCCGTATCGGCCAATTCGATCGGCCATCCGTCCAGCGCCGTGGCGGCGGTGAGCACGTCGCGGGTTGTGCCCGGCTGCTCGAAGACGATCGCCCGCTGGTAGCCGAGCAGGGCGTTGACGAGGCTGCTCTTGCCGGCGTTCGGCCGCCCCGCAACAACCACGCGCCAGGGCTGCGTCAGGTGCAGGCCGACATCGGCCCGCTCCGCGAGTTGCGTCAACCGATTGCCCGCGGCCGAGTTTTCGCCGCGGCCCAGCAGTTCGTCGATCGCAACGACTTCGCTCCGCAGCGCTCCGCGATACTGGGCCAGCAGGATCGCCGCGGTCCGCTCCGTGCGAGCCTGCGGCAAGGCGAGCAGGGCCGCAGCCGCAATCGGGTCGGGTGCGCCATCCTGAACCCACTCCTGCCAGCCAACTCGCCGGCCACCGGCCGCCACGAGTGCCTGGGCGACGGCCTCCGCCACCGCCAGGCCGCCGTGGCAATGCACCTCGACTTCGTCCGGCGCGACGAGCCCGACGACCACTTCCTCGGCTGCGGAACCTGCGAATCCAACGCGGCCCAGCAGCACGCGGCCGGCCGCGCACGAGCCCAGCGGTTGGCCCGCTGCCAGGGCAACACATTGATCGACGAGCTGCACCGCGCCGGCGCCGCGGATGCCAATCGTCGCCACGGCCCCACGGCCCTGCGGCGTCAGGACGGCCACGCTGGGACGATTCATTCGCGGCCCGTCACTCATGACGCTGCACCGCGGCTAGAACAACTCTTTGATCTCGTGCTTGCCGAAATCGACGAGCGGGAAGGGGCGGCCGGCGGGGCCGGGGAGCGTGGTGTCGAGGTCGAAGCCCAGACTCTTGTAGATCGTGGCGACGACTTCCGCCGGCTCGACGGCCCGCTCGGCGGGATACGCGCCGATGGCGTCGCTCTTGCCAACGGCCCGGCCGCCCTGAATGCCGCCGCCGGCGAAATACGCACAGAAGCACTGCGGCCAGTGGTCGCGGCCGCCGGCGGGATTGATCCGCGGCGTGCGGCCGAACTCGGCCAGGTTGCAGACCAGCGTCTTGGCCAAGAGGCCGCGGTCGGCCAGGTCCTCGATCAGCGTGCCGTAGGCCTGGTCGTACATCGGCGCGACGATGTTCTTCATCCCTTCGATGCTGGTGAAGGGCTTGCTGCCGTGGATATCCCAGGTGATCTCGTCGAAGACGGTGAGGAACGTGTTGACCGTCACGAACCGCACGCCCGCCTCGATCAGGCGGCGAGCGAGCAAACAACACTGGCCAAAGCGGTTGCGGCCGTACTTGTCGCGGACGGAGTCCGGCTCCTGCGACAAGTCGAACGCCGCGCGGGCCTGCGGGCTGGTCATCATCCGCCAGGCCGCCTCGAAGTTCGCGTCCATCAGCTTCGCGCTGGCGCTGGCTTCGAACTCGGCCGCGTGCTGCTCGACGATCGACCGCAGCTTCCGCCGCCGCTCCAAGCGCACGTCGCCCAGCTCCTTCGGCGGCAAGAGATCGGGCACTTTGAAATTCGCGACGCTCGGATCGGTGTTCAAGACGAACGGGTCGTGGGCCTTGCCCAAAAAGCCCGCGTCCTGCCCGTGCGGCAGATTGCCGCCGGTCGGACCCATCGCCTCGGGCAGGATCACGTGCGGCGGCAAGTCGCTCTTGCGGCCGCGGAGATAGGCCAGGGCGCAGCCCACGTGCGGCGTGTTGAGCCCGCCGGTGAACAGCCGGCCGGTTTGCAGCATCTGGTGGCCCGTGTCGTGCACCGCGGCCGCGGTGTGATAACACGAACGGACGACCGAGAACTTGTCGGCGACCGCCGCGTGCCGCGGCAGGATTTCGGTGATCTGAAAGCCGCCCTTGGTCGAGATCGGCGCAAAAGGCCCGCGAATCTCCGCCGCCGCGTCGGGCTTCGGATCGAAGGTGTCCATCTGGCTCGGCGCGCCGAGGTTGAAGATCAGGATGCAGGACCGGTCGTCGTGCTCCGGCCTGACGGCGCCCTGCTCCTGCGCCGCGACGAGCTGCGGCAGCGACAGCCCGATTGCGCCCAGGGCCCCGACCTGCATAAAGTCGCGGCGCGTGAAGCCGTCGCACGTGTGAGCCGTCCCGCGGCCGGTGAGTCGCAGCATCGTGAGTTCCTCCGCTCGCTTCAACGTAGCCATCCGCGGCCGCTAGATCAATTGCCGCCAGGAGTTGCAGCCGCCGGGGCGAATTGCCCGGTTCTGCGGATGCTGCCGGTTAGAGTGCTCTGGCCGCCGGCGGTTCACGTCGGCCGGCCGAAGCGGTCGATGGAATCTGTGACGGTCACGGAAGGTTTAGGGCGGGCCCGCGGCCTGCCCTACGCTCGGCACGGATGGCTTCACGCCCCGACCGCTCGCGCGATTGCTAGGCACGTGACTGACAAAACCACCGCCCGCTTGAAGCTGCACGTCGAAGAGATTCCGGAGCAGCCCGCACTCGCCCTGCCGCAGCTCGCCCCGCTCTGCCGGGCCTTCGAGCAGGCCACCGGCTGGCAGCTCCGCTATGAACAGTCGCCGGCCGGAATCGGCGAAGCCTGGTCGATGGCGATCGCCGCGGGCCAATCCGCGGCCGGGCGGCTCGTGCTGGCTGAGCCCTCGCGCGACGACGCGGAAACGCCGGCCGCCGAACTACACCAGGCCCGGCCGCTGGCCCTCGCCATCGGCGGCCTCTTGGGCGAGGTCAACCGCCTCCGCGGCGAACTGTGGCACCGCGAGGCCGAGCTCGCGGCCGGAGTTCCGGTCGCCGTGCGGCCGGATGAAGGGCCGCACCTGGCCGAGCGGCTGGAGGCCGTGCTCAAGGGCGGCGCGGAAGCCGTCGGCTGCCAGGCCGCGGGGCTGTACCTGCTCGACGAAGGCACGAGCGAACTCAAACTGCGGGCCGCCTTCGGGCTGCCGCACGAGCGGCTGCTCGCGCCGGCCCGGCCGCTGCGGGGTTCCGTCGCCGATCTGGAGGCGCTCGTCGGCCACGCCGTGGTGCTGGAAGACACGACGCTGTTGCCGCACTGGCGGTGCCCTGAGGATTTTCCGTCGGCGGTCTGCGTGCCGGTCTCGAGCCCGACGATTCCACTCGGCACGCTGTGGGTCTTCAGTCAGCAGCAGCGCGACTTCACGCCCCAGGAGACGAACCTGCTGGAGATTATCGCCGGCCGGCTGGCTGCCGATCTCGAGCGGGAGATGCTGCTGGCCGCCGGAGCCCAGGCCAAGAGCCGCAGCCAGCAGCTCGACGCCGCTGGGCAGTGGCTGACCGACCGCCTGCCAATGATCGCACCGCTGGTGGACGATTATGAAGTCGCCGGCTGGACGCGCCCGGCGGACGATCTGGGCCGCGGCTTCCACGATTGGTCGGTCTTGCCCGATGGCCGCCTGGCTCTGGCCGTCGGTGCGGCGGAAGGCCGGCTGCTGGCTGGCGCGATGAGTGCGGCGTCGCTGCACGCCGCGGTCAAGGCTCACGCCGGCTACCGTCACAGCGCGGCCGAGCTATTGGCGCGCGTCAATGACACGCTCTGGACCGCCTCGCCTGGCGATCAGCACGCCGGCCTGGCTTACGCCGTCCTCGACGAGGGCAGCGGCCGATTGGAGCTGGCGCTGGCGGGCGGCGTCGGAGCGATATTGATTGGGACCGAGCAGCCTCGCGTCTTCGTTGCGGACGGCCTACCCCTCGGCACCGAGCCTGAAGCGGTTGTGGTGAAAGCCGACGCCACGTTGGCCCCGGGCGAGGCCTTGCTGCTCGTTTCAGGCGGCGTTCGCTGCGCTCTCGACGCGGCCGGTCTGCGGATCGGCGAAAACGCCATCGCTTCGCTGGTGAGCAAGCACCTCCGCGACTCCGCCGACGACCTGGCCGCCCGCCTGCGAAAGCTGCTCGACGGCGGCGAGCCCGCTGCGGACTTGAGCATCGTCGTCGTGAAGCGGCGACTTACTTCGTGATTCGAGCGCCTGCATCGGACCGAGCGGTTGCAGTCGATTGAAGGGCTACTATAATCCGCCGATCCTGAGGTATCGAGGATGATCTCACTCGGCGTGATCGGAATCATGGCGGTCGTTGCACTTAGGATTCTTTGGGACGGACGGATCCAAGCATCGCCACGACGCGTGGTTTCGGGCTGGCCTGTCAAATTGCTTGGTGCATCACTATTACTGTCTG
>DASRJB010000470.1:0-9258 GCA_035649715.1 Pirellulaceae bacterium | reverse complement strand
CGGCCAGCGGGACGACGTCGCAGTAGTCGCCGCCTACCGCTTCGTTGGGAAACCACCAGGTGGCGACCTCGTAGCCGGCGATGGCCGGCAGGCTGCCAGGCATGAATCGCCGCTGGACTTCGCGGGCGGCCAGGAGCGAGTGCTCCAGCTCGCGGCGCTTGTGGATTTCGTCGATCAAGCGGGCCCGGTCGAGGGCCGCCGCGGCGTGGCAGCTGAAGGCGACGGCCAGCGCCTCGTCGTCGCTGTCGAACGGGCCGCCGGCGTTGTTCAGCATCTCGAGCACGCCCAGCAGCCGGCCGTCGCGGGCGGCGATCAGTGGCGCGGCGAGCACAGTCTTGGTCTGATATCCGACCAGGTTGTCGTAGGCCGGATCCCACCGCGAATCGCGGGCGGCGTCGGGCACGTTGAGCATCGCGCCGCAGCGGGCGACGTGGCCGGCGATGCCACAATCGAGCGGCACGATCAAACCTTCGGCAATCCCCGCGGTCGCCGAAAGCACGTTGCGTTTGGCGTCGAACTGATAGAGCAGGGCCCGGTCGCAGCGGAGCGCGTGGCACGCCTCGCGAACGATCGCGTCGAGCATCGGCGCTAGATCGACTTCCTCGGCCAGCGTGCGGGTCACTTCCAGCAAACGATTGAGCCCATCCAGGCTGTGGCAATAGCGAGCCGGCAGAGCCGCCGGGGAGGGAGCAGTCATGCGGTCAGTCTAGGGACTGGCCCATTCGCTCTGCAATCCACTCGCCCGAGACAAACCGCCGCAACAGGCCCTTAAAGGTAGTCCGCAGCGCCGGCTCTGACGACTGAATCGCGAGCGAAGGCGAGTCGCTCGGCTCCTTCGCTTGCGCTTCAGGCTTTAATGCCTCCTCTCTGCGGCGAAAGCCGCGCCAGCCCAGTTCGACGTCCCAGCCGTGCTGCGCGGAAGCTGCGTTCATCCGTTCCTGGACGCGGAGGCTCCAGAAGAGGCCAAAGCTGTTGCGAAAGTCGAGCCACAGCCGGTCGAGCGGATTGGCTGCGATCGTCTTGCGGCGGGCGCTAGCGGCTGCGCTGAGCATGCCTAGTCCGCAGAGCGCCAGGCCGACTAGCTCCGGTTGCGGAACAGGTGGCCGCTGTGGCAGCGCGACATAGCGCGACAGCGCCACCACCTGCCCCACGGCGACGAGCAGCGCCGCCAGCCAGAACCGGGTCGGCAGAAAGTTGATGGGGCCGAGCAGAATCAGAATCCAGAGGAACCAGCCGCGGGCATCGCCCAGCGCCAGCCGCTGGCCGGGATGGAGGAAGTAGTTCTCGGCCGCCGGCAGCGCGACGATGCCCCACAGCGAAACGACGACGATGTTCCACGCCGCGTGCTGTGGACGCTTGGCCCCCACCAGGCTGACTGCCGGGCAAAAGCTGAGCGCGACCGCCGCCAGCCGCAGCGGCGCGAGGGCCAGCGCGGTGAGATCCGAGCGCCAGGCCGCGAGCAATTCCACGCCCGCCCAGCCAGCGAGCGCCGCCCACGACCAGCACCACGCGCTCGTCAGCGTCGTCTGCCGGATTCTGCGCTGATGCAGTGCGAGAATCGCGGCGCCTGTCGCCAGCGTCACAGCCGCTACGATCGCCTCGGTCGGTCTCGTCGGCACAAGCCTTACTCCGCGAGTGCCGGGCGCTGCCAGCACAGGCCGAATGACTGCAAAAACCGCGCGAGTCGGGACGATGGTGGTAAGAACGCAACAATCGCGGCCAACGGTCGATCTTAGCTGGGAGGGCCAAGCGCTCAAGGCGCTACACAGCCCGCCCCCGGTGCAAGCGGCCGCGGCGACGGCGAATGTTGCCAAAAATCAACGCTCGCATTTGCCGCTCCGCGCCTTGCCGGGCATGTTTGAATGGGTCCGTTTGCGCTTGCGCGCCCGCCGGTGCCGAGGGTGGGCGCGCGAGACGAAGATGGCGGCAAACGGCAGTGCCCGGAAGCAAGCTCGATTCGAGGAGGAACGATTACATGAGGATGTCAGGACTGTCTTTGGCGCTGGTCGCCCTGGCCGCGACCGCCTGCCTCGCGGAAACGCCGGACCTGTCCGGCGCCCGCACTCCGCCCGCCCGACTGCTTTCGGGCGGCCGCATGTTCAATGGCCAGAACTGGTGGACCCGCTTCGGCGAACCCGTCAATGCCGCGGCCTTGTCGGCGAGTGACGGCGCCAGGGGCGACGTCGCACCCGTGGCCATGTACGGCCACGACTACATCTACGGGCCGGGAGCGTGCGATTGCCCGCCCCCCTGCATCGACGACCTGTGGGGCGGCTACTATCAGCACCCCAAGCGGTGTGACGGCTACACGGGGCTGTTCCATCGCGGACATTGCGGCCATTGCGGCCGCGCCGGCTGCGATGGCGGCTGCGGCAAGGGGCTCGGCTGTGGCAAGGGCGCTTGCGGATGCGGCGTGGCTCTGGGCTGCTCCAAGCCGGTCGACAGCTGCTGCGCTCCGATTTGCGGCGGCGGTCACCTGGGCCACAAGTGGAAGCACATGAAGGCCCACTGGTGCAGCCGCGACTGCGATTCGTGCGCGAAGCCGCTGGGCTGCGGCTGCTCGACGCCGCTGGCCCCGTTTGCTCCTGAAGTGCAAGTGCCCAGCGAGAAGCAGGCGCTCGTCCGACCGGAGCCGCTGCCGGAGGATGCAGCCCTGATTCAGCTGCCGCGGTTGAACAACTAGCCGCCAATTGTCGGCACGATCCAACCAGCTTCACAGGCAGCGCCCTTGGCGCTGCCTGTTTTTATGCGCTGTGTCGGTTGGGACTGTACCGCCCCAACGGCGGGAAAAAACGGCTCATGCGCTAGCCGCGCTACTGCCGATACGATTGATGCCCAAGCACCGGGAGGACGGAACCGTCTCGAGCGATTCCGTTTCAGGATAGAGGTCGTGGCACGCCGACGGAGCGACGTACCACGACCTTTTTCGTGCGCTGGCGGCAATGACGACTCCTCCCACCGATTCCCGCCGCGGCATTGTGGCCGTCATCCTGCGCGGCGAGCGGTTCCTGGTGATCCGCCGCTCGCAGCACGTGCGAGCGCCGCTGGCCCACTGCTTTCCTGGTGGGGCGATCGAGCCGGGCGAGGACGAGCCGGCCGCGGTCCGCCGCGAACTCAAGGAAGAGCTCGCGGTGGACGCCACGCCGCTGCGGCTCCTGTGGCGTAGCACGACCCCCTGGGGCGTGGCGCTGCCTGGTGGCTCACCGAGATCGACCACGCGGACGTGCCGGTCGCCAATCCGCTGGAAGTGGAGTCGTTCGCCTGGCTCACCGCGGCCGAGATTCGCCAGCTGCCGGACTTGCTGGCCAGCAACCTGGAGTTCCTGGCCGCACTCGAGGGCAACGATATCGCGGGTCTTACTTCCCGTGATAGCGGCGGTTGAAGATCTCCGGGTCGTAGCGATCGCGCGGCGTGAAGGTCGCCGGTCCCGCGGCAGGCTGCGGCGGACCGGCGGGCGGAGCGGTTTCGAGCGGCGGGCCCGCCGCAACGGCGCTGCCGGCGGGCTGCGATAGCGTCTGGTTCGCCGGACCGATCGTCGCCGGGACCGCAGGCGCGGGTGGAGGCGGCGCGGTCAGCTTCACCCAGGCCAAAAGCTCCGCCAGCTGGTGTTGCGTCTGCTTATCGAAGATCGGGGCGAGCGACGAGCCGTGCTGGCCCTGCGGCAGCTTCACAAGCGGACTGGCTTCCGGATTCTGCATGTCGAGCTGCGCCAGCGCGGCATGCAGGTTTCGCTGCGTGAAACGCCGGCTGGCGATTTGCCCCTCCGGCGGACGCAGCAGGCGGAACTCGCTCTTGGCTGCCGGGCCGTGACACTGATTGGCCCCGCAGCGGTTGAGCAGGATCGGCTGCACGACGGCCGAGAACTTTTCGATGCTCCCCGGCGGCAGCGTGCGGAGCGATTTTTCCAGCTGATCGTTGCTGGGCGCGGCGATCGCCGGCTGCGGCGCGGCGGCCGGCGGCGGTGGAGTGGCGATCGCCAACTCCAGCCGCCGCTCCAGGTGTTTGAGTTGCTCGTTATCGGGATCAATCCGCATCGCCAGGATTAGCTGCTGCGAGCAATGGCGAGGCAGGTTCTGTCGCAGGCACCACTCGGCCAGCGCCAGGTGCGGCTTGACGCCGCTGCCCGATAAATGACGGACCTTGAATTCGTAAACCTCGTCGAGCGAGCCGCACAGTGCTTCGACGTCGGCCGAGGGCAGGCGGACCTCGCCGGTTTCGCCGAGCGTCACGATGTAGAAGTCGCCGGCCTGCGTGACCAGCCCGGAGAGGATAAAGCCGTTGCGCAGCAGGACCACGCCCTCCTCCGGCCGCAGCGAGGTTTGAGCCTCGAGTGTGGCCGCGAGCAGGAACAACAGGCCCATCAGCGCATACCGCCGGCAATCCATAGGCGCGGAACGGTACTGGCCGTTTACCCCAGGGTCAATGTCAAACCGTGCTATCATGCTGCCATGCGACCTGCTTGCTGCTTGCCGCTCGTTGTCGCCGCCCTGGCCGGACTTGGGGTGCGTGCCGGCGCGGAAGAGCGCCGCTTCGCCCGCAGCGAGCTGCACATGGGCGTCGAATTCGAAGTCGTGCTCTACGCCGAGGACGAAGCGCGGGCTAGCGCTGCGCTCACCAAGGCGATGGCCCGCATCGCGGCGCTCGACAAGGCGCTCTCCGACTACGACCTGGAAAGCGAGCTGAGCCGCCTCAGCGCGACGTCGCACGTCACCAGTCCGACGCCGCCGGCGGAGTTTCCGGCGGTCAGTGTCAGCGATGAACTGTTGACCGTGCTTGCCACGGGGCAGGAAATCAGCCGGGCCAGCGGCGGCGCGTTCGACGTCACGGTCGGGCCGCTGACCAGGCTCTGGCGGAGGGCCCGCCGCCAGCGCGAGCTGCCCGATGCCGAGCTGCTGAAAACCGCGCAGGCCAGCGTCGGCTACAAGTTCCTGCAGCTCGACGCGGCCTCGAAGACCGCCCGCCTGCAGCGGCCCAACATGCGGCTCGATCTGGGCGGCATCGCCAAGGGCTTTGCCGCCGACGAAGCCGTGAAGGCGGTCGTCGGCTGCGGCCTGCCGCGCGTCCTGGTGCGGGGGAGCGGCGATATTGCCTGCTGGGATCCTCCGCCCGGACAGGCCGGCTGGACAATCGGCGTCGCGCCGCTCGATCCGGATGATCCGCCTCAGGAGTTCATTTCGCTGCGCCGCCTGGCCGTTTCGACCTCCGGCGACGCGCGGCAACACCTGGTCGTCGATGGCAAACGGTATTCGCACATTCTCGACCCGCGCACCGGTCAGCCTGTCTCCGGCCGCAGCAGCGTGACGGTCATCGCCACGAGCGGTATCATCGCGGACGCGCTGGATACCGCGGCCAGCGTCCTCGGTCCCGAGCAGTCGCTGGCATTGCTCAAGCAATATCCCGGCAGTGAGCTGCTGATGACGGTCGAAGACGCCGCGGGCCTGCGGCACAGGACCCAGTCGCCCGAATTCCAAAAATACGAAACCACGAAACCAACACCGTAGGCCTCCGGAGCAACACCGATGCGGAACACTATGTTCGCTCTGTTCGGTCTGGCGATTTTCTCCACGGCCGCCGCCCAGGAAGCGGACTGGAAGGTCGGCCTCGCGCGGGTCAAGGTCACGCCCGAGCAGCCGGTGTTCATGGCCGGCTATGCCTCGCGGAACAAGCCCTACGAGAGCGTCCGCGACGACTTGTACGCCAAGGCCATGGTCATCGAAGACGCAGCAGGCACGCGGGCCGTGCTGGTCACCTCGGACTTGATCGGCTTCACGGCGGAGGTCGGCGATCCGATCCGCGAGCGAATCGCAAAAGAAACGGGCATTCCGGCCGCGTCGGTGCTGCTCAATGCCTCGCACACGCACACCGGGCCGGAGCTGAGCCTCGATCCAAAACCCGAGGGGAACCGGGCGCTGGCCGACGTCGAGCGGACGATCGCCTACACGAAACAGGTGCAGGACCGCGTCGTGCAGGTTGTGAAGGAGGCCGCTGCGCGGCTTGCACCGGCGAAGCTCGCCTGGGGCGTCGGCGTCGTTCACTTTCCGATGAACCGCCGCGAGTTCACGATCGAGCGCGGCGTAATCCTGGGCGTCAACCCGCGCGGGCTGGCGGACCGCAGCGTGCCGATCCTGCGGATCGACGACCCGGCGGGCCAGCTGCGGGCCGTCGTGTTCGGGGCGGCCTGCCACAATACGACGCTCGGCGGCCAGCACTACGACATCAGCGGCGACTTCACGGGCCGAGCCCAACGGCAGATTGAAGCCCCCCACAGCGGCATCGAGACGCTCTTTGTCCAGGGCTGCGCCGGCGACGCCAATCCGTATCCGCGCGGCTCGTATGAGCTGGCCGACCAGCACGGCGACGAGCTGGCCCGCGAAGTCGAGCGGCTGCTCACGAGCAAGCTGGTTCCCATTCGCGGCCCACTGAAGGTCGCCGCGGGCGAAGTGACGCTGCCGCTGGCGATCGCTACCACCAAGGACGAACTCGAAAAGGACGCCGCGGCCAAGACCGGCTACAAGGCCACGGCAGCCAGGCAGGCCCTGACGCGCCTCGAGCGGGGCGAGAAAGTCGCCACCGAGTATTCGTGCCCGCTGGCCGTCTGGCAGTTCGGCGGCGACCTCACGCTGGTGGCCCTCTCGGGCGAAGTTGTCGTCGAATACGTAAAGCTGATCGAGGAGGCCCTCGGCCCCAACCGCCTCTGGGTCGCTGCCTACACCAACGACGTCTACGGCTACCTCCCTTCCGCCCGCACGCTGACTGAAGGCGGCTACGAGACCCGCGGCCTCTACTCCGGCGGCATTGGCCAATTCGCCCCCGCCGCCCAGAACGCCCTCGTCGAGAAAGCCACCGATTTGGCCCGTAGCGCGGGACGGAGCAAATAGGCCGCGGCCCATCGGTTACTGCATTGCCCTCGATTTCATACAACTGTATAATACGTAGTGTCTGGCTTACAAAGAGCTATATATGCACTTCCAATTTCGCTTCAGCCGTTTCGACAACCTCGACTGGTAGTTGGAGCCAAGCGCGCATAATGCGCATAATCACTGTGCCGCAGAATTGAACGCAAGTCATTGAAACCAATGGAGTTGCGGCAGAAATCCTAGTCCGGACTTTTTTGTTTCGTATGCGCGCATGTCGTATGCCCTTCGCCGCACGCTCGAGGAACTGGCCGCTGCCGGGCATCTGGTGCGCCTGGAAGACGAGATCGATCCGCGGCTGGAGGCGGCGGAGATTCAGCGGCGGGTCTATGCCCGTGGCGGGCCGGCCGTCCTGTTCACCAAAGTGCAGGGCTGCCGGTTTCCACTGGTCTCGAACCTGTTCGGGACGATCGAGCGGGCGCGGTATTTGTTCCGCCACACGTACGACAGCGTGCGGCAGGCGATCGAGCTGAAGATCGATCCCTCGCGGGCGCTGGCCAACCCGCTGAAGTATGCCTCCGCCCCGCTGACCGCCTGGCGGATGCAGCCGGCGAGCGTGCGGACGGGGCCGGTGCTGGCCAACGAGACGACAATCGGCCAGCTGCCGCAGGTCGTGAGCTGGCCACAGGACGGCGGGGCGTTCATCACGCTTCCGCAATGCTACACCGAGGACGTGAATCAGCCGGGAACGGCGCACAGCAACCTGGGCATGTACCGGGTGCAGCTTTCGGGCAACGACTATGTGCCGGACCGCGAGGTCGGCCTGCACTACCAGATTCACCGCGGGATCGGCGTGCACCACCGCGCGGCCTTGCAAGCCGGCCAGCCGCTGCGGGTGAGCATTTTCGTCGGCGGACATCCGGCGATGACGCTGGCGGCGGTGATGCCGCTGCCGGAAGGGATGAGCGAGCTGACGTTCGCCGGGGCCTTGGCCGGGCAGCGGATTCCGCTGATCCAGCGGGCCGGTCAGCTGCCGATCTATGCCGACGCCGATTTCTGCATTCAGGGCCAGGTCGATCCGGCCGCGCCGCAGAAGCTCGAAGGCCCGTTCGGCGATCACCTGGGCTACTACAGTCTGGCCCACGAGTTTCCCGTGCTGAAGGTCGAGCGGGTCTATCACCGCCAGGACGCGGTCTGGCCGTTCACCGTCGTCGGCCGGCCGCCGCAGGAGGACACGACCTTCGGCCAACTGATCCATGAGCTGACCGGCGACGTGATTCCGACCGTCCTGCACGGCGTGAAAGCCGTGCACGCGGTCGATGCGGCCGGTGTGCATCCGTTGCTGCTCGCCGTCGGCAGCGAGCGGTACATGCCATTCCTACCCAATCCGCGGCCACAGGAATTGCTGACGCAGGCCTCTGCGATTCTCGGTCAGGGGCAGCTCTCGCTCGCCAAGTTCCTGCTGATCGTCAACCGCTACGACGACGAGTCGCTGGACATTCACGACATCCCCGCGTTCTTACAGCACCTGCTGCGGCGTGTCGATTGGCGCCGCGACCTGCACTTTCACACCAACACCACGATCGACACGCTCGACTATTCGGGCGAGGGGCTGAACATGGGCTCCAAGGTGGTCATCGCCGCCGCCGGTCCGCCGGTGCGCGAGCTGCCGAGCGAGCTGCCCGGCGACTTGCGGCTGCCAGAAGGTTTTCGAGAGCCGCGGGTGGTGCTGCCGGGGGTGTTGGTGGTGGAGGGACCGCGGGTGCAGGACGGAGGGACGGAGAGACGGAGGGACGGAGAGACAGAGCGATCATCCCACAGCCTCCCCTTCTCTCCTTCTCTCCGTCCCTCTGTCTCTCCTTCCGAATCGCCAGAAATCGCCCGACTCTGCGAGGCGGTCGACACCGCCTTTCCGCTCCTCGTCGTGGTCGATGACGCGGATTTCGCGGCGCGGAACCTGGCCAACTTCCTCTGGGTGACGTTCACGCGGGCCAATCCGGCGGCGGATGTTTACGGCGTGGGGGCGTTCACCGAGCGGAAGCATTGGGGCTGTACCGGGCCGCTGGTGATCGACGCCCGAATGAAGCCGCACCATGCGCCGCCGCTGGCGCCGGATCCCGAAGTCGCCAAACGGATCGACGCCCTCGCCGCCCGCGGCGGCCCGCTGGCCAGGTGGTTGTGAACAAATCGTCGCAGCCGGCGGGCCGCGCTTGCGGCGCCGGTGCCTGCGAACCGATAATTCCTGCGAAAACAGCGCGGGCTCGCACGAGTCTCGACCATGCCGATTTCCGTCACCTGCGGCCAATGTCAGCACACGGTCAGCGTGCGCGACGAATTCGCGGGAAAGCGCGGCAAGTGCCCCAAGTGCCAGGCCGTCGTGGCGATCCCGGCGGCAACGGCGGTG
>DASRJB010000469.1:0-7853 GCA_035649715.1 Pirellulaceae bacterium | reverse complement strand
GTCGGCATTTCCGAGGACATTGTCCTGAGCGGCGACGACGTCTTCGAAGTGCTGGGCACTGCCGAGAAGCCCTGCCGCCTGGATGCCAATGGCCAGCAAATTCGCACCAGCGGCGACTGGCACGGGCGCGTACAGATTCAGCATTGCGAGCTGCGGGCTTTTGGCAGCGCCGCGCGGCCGGCGATCGACCTGACCGCGGCGGGCAGCGGCGAGCAGATTGTCATCGAGCACACGGCTTTTCTGTCGTCCGGCGCGATCCACCTGAATAACGCTGGCGAGTCGGCCACAGTCTTCTGCCACAATCGGCTGGACGCGAACTCCTACCTGCCGGTGACAAACCAGCCGGACTCTTCGCCGCCGGTCTTTCGGGCCACCGGCCGCTCGCCGGCCAAAAAGCGATTTCAGGGAAACTTCGTCGGCAAATCGATCGTGCTCTTCGAAGACACGAGGAACTGGCAGATCGGCGGCCTCCAGGACGAGAAAAGCAATGTATGCATCGGGCTGCGGTCGTCGCTGAGCATTTTTCGCTCGGCCGAGATGCACGTCTGCGGCAACTATGTCCACACCGAGATTCCCAGCTTTCGCTGGAGCCAGGTCCACACGCTGCAAGTCGGCGGCCCGTCGCCCGGGCTGGTCGTCGAGCACAACATTCTCCGGCACGGGCAATGGGTGGTCCGCGGCCTCGAAGGCGAGTTCCGCTACAACCTCGTGCTCGACGCCGACGGGCACAACTTCATCATCGGCCCGCGGGCGGGCACGCACATCCACCACAACATTTTCGCCCGCTACACGACCGTCGATCCGAACCTCAACGCGACGATCGGCGTGATCTACAAGGGCGATGGAATCGAAATCTTTAACAACACGTTCGACGGCGGCGGCCCCGACACGGCCCGTCCCTGGCACGTGCCGACAATTGAGGTGGGCCCCGAGGCGCACCTGGCCAGCCTGCGGAACAACGTCTTCTACAATCATCCCACACGGTTCAGCAGCGGCAGCGCGACCGTGCGGCCCGGCTTCAGCGAGAAGCAGACCTCGCCCGGCCCTCCGCGGCTGGGTTATGCGGACTTCAACCTCTTTTACAACCCCGACGCCCGCGAGCGACAGAATTATGCCCTCTCCGTTGCTGGCAAAACCGAACGCACCGACGCCGGCTTCGGCCTCCACGACGTGCCCGCAGGGGGCGAGACGAACGCGCAAGTCAAGCCGCAATTTCGCGGGCCGATTCCCCGCAAGTTCGAATTCAGCGACGATGAGATTGCTTCCCGCAAGGTCACGGTCCGGCAAATCCTGGCCGCGTACCGGCGGGCGTACAGCCCTGCCGAAGGCAGCCCGCTGATCGCTGCCGGCGACCCGGCCGACGGTGCAGGCTCGTTTATCGGAGCCGTGGGCGCTGGAGAAAGATCGCCCGGCGATCGGTTTGGCAACTGGGAGCAACCATGAGAACGGTGTTGGCGTCCACGCTGCTGGTCCTGCCGCTCTGGAGCGCTTTCGCGGCCGCGCCGCCGGAGAACGTTCGCGCGTATCTGACCGGCCATTGCACCAAGTGCCACAGCGGCGAAAAGCCCAAGGGGAAGCTCGATCTGGAGTCCCTCGCGGCTGATTTCAGTGTTGATGCCGACCGGCGGCGCTGGCAAATCGTGGCCGAGCGCGTGAAGGCGGGAACCATGCCGCCCAAGACTCAGCCGCGGCCAGCGGCCGGCGACGTGCAGATGCTGACCGACTGGATTGGCAGCCAGGCCGCGGCCGCAGAAACCGCGCGGCGGGCCGCCCACGGCCGCACGGTGCTCCGCCGTCTGAACCGCGTCGAATACGAGAATACGGTCCGCGACCTCTTGGGTATTGAGGTGGACCTGAAGGAGGCCTTGCCCGCGGACACCGCGGCCGACGGCTTCGATAACGCCGGGCTGGCCCTGCACACTTCGTCTTTCCTGCTCGAGAAATACCTCGACGCTGCCGAGACGGCGCTCAACCTGGCCATCGTGAACGGTCCGCAGCCGCCGCTGGTGAAGAAGCGGTTCAGCTTCAAGGACGAACGGGCAGTGAAGGTCGCGACCGAGAAAGTGTTTCTGGCCCGCGACGACGATCTGGTGATGTTCAGCAGCTCTCCGTGGAACTCAATCACCACGGGGCAGTTCTATCCGCAGAACCGCGGCATCTACCGGATCCGCGTGTCAGCCAGCGGGCATCAGAGCGCGGGCCAGCCGGTGAGCTTTCAGATCGACGCCGGCCCGATGCTGATGGGGACGAAGAACCACCTGGTCGGCTACTTCGAGGCCGCCGCCGACCAGCCGACGATCGTCGAATTCACCGACCACTTCGAGGCCCGCAACACGCTGCGGGTCCTGCCCTACGGCCTGGCCACGGCCCAGGCGGTGAACAAGATCGGCGCGGAGAAGTACGAAGGGCCCGGCCTGGCGGTGCAGTGGGTCGAATATGAGGGTCCGCTCTACGATCAGTGGCCGCCGGCGAGCCACCGCCGCATCTTCGGCGACCTGCAGCAAGCCAAGGTCCCGATCCAGAGCGACCGCAACCACCTGGAAGTCGTCTCGTCCGATCCGGCCAGCGACGCGAAAGTGATCCTCCGCCGCTTCGCCCGCCGGGCGTTTCGCCGCACGGTCACGGACGACGACATCGCGCCCTTTGTCGCGTTGTTTGAACAGAAGCTGGCCGCGCAGTACACGTTCGAGCAGGCCGTGCGGGTGGCCCTCAAAGGCGTGCTCGTGTCGCCGGAGTTTCTGTTCTTCCGCGAGCGGCCGGGCCGGCTCGACGACTTCGCCCTGGCCAGCCGATTGTCGTATTTCCTCTGGAGCACGATGCCGGACGACGAGCTGCTGAGCCTTGCGGGCGAAGGCAAGCTAGAGCAACCTGGCGTGCTTCGCGAGCAGGTCGAGCGGATGCTGAAAAGCCCCCAGTCGCGGGCGCTGACCGAGAACTTTCTCAGCCAGTGGCTGGGCCTGCGGGACATCGACTTTACCGTGCCCGACCACCTGATGTATCCAGAATACGACGACCTGCTGAAGACCTCGATGGTCGAGGAGACGCAGCGGTTCTTCGAGGAAATTCTCAAGGAGGACCTCAGCCTCACGAATTTCGTCGCCAGCGACTTCACGTTCGCCAACGAGCGGCTGGCCCGGCATTACGGCATACCCGGCGTAAAAGGCCACGCGCTGGTCAAGGTCGCGCTGCCGCCCGAATTGCACCGCGGCGGCGTGATGACGATGGGCAGCGTCCTCAAGGTCACCGCCAACGGCACGACAACTTCGCCGATCGTCCGCGGCGCGTGGGTGCTGGAGCGGATTATGGGAACACCTCCGCCGCCTCCGCCCGGCGGCGTGCCGGCGATCGAGCCGGACATCCGCGGAGCAACGACGATCCGCGAGCAGCTCGCCAAGCACCGGCAGATCGAGTCGTGCGCGAATTGCCACAAGCTGATCGACCCGCCCGGCTTCGCCCTGGAGAGTTTTGACGTCATCGGCGGCTGGCGCGACTTCTACCGTACCCGCGGCGGCGGCAAGGCTGTCGTCGTGGACGGCAAGCGAATGTACTACGGCCGCGGCAAGGACATCGACCCCGCCGACGAGCTGCAGGGCGGCCGCAGATTCCAGAACATCGACGAGTTCAAGCAACTCCTGCTGGAAGATAAAGACCAGCTCGCCCGCGCGCTGGCCACGAAGCTGCTCACTTATGCAACCGGCCGTGCGCCGGAGGCGGCCGACAAGGCCGAAGTGGATGCGGTGGTCGCCAAAATCCGCGACAAAAACTATGGTTTGCGATCGCTGGTTCACGAGATCGTGCAAAGTTCCATTTTTCAGAGCAAGTAATCCAATGAAGCTTTCCAGACGCAGTTTCCTTCGCGCAGGCGGAGTCTCGCTGGCATTGCCGCTCTTCGATGCCGTGCTCGATCGCCAATCGCGCGGCGCTCTGAATGCCGATCCGCCGCGCCGGCTGGTCTGCATCTGCGCACCGCTGGGATTGCATGGCCCGAACCTGTTTCCCCAGCAGGCTGGCCGCGACTATGAATCGACGCCCTATCTGGACTTGCTCAAGGATTTTCGCGACGACCTGACGGTGATCTCGGGCCTCGCGCATCCGGGCGTCGATTCCGGGCACGATTCGATCTTCAGTTTCCTCACGGCGGCCCAGCACCCGGAGCGGCGAGCCGGATTCAAGAACAGCATTTCGCTCGACCAGCTCGCGGCAGAGAAGATCGGTACGCAGACCCGCTTTCCCAGCCTCACGCTCTCGGCCGAGGGCTTCAGCCTGTCCTGGACGCGCAGTGGGGCGCTCGTGCCGTCAGACGTCTGGCCGGCGTCGGTCTTCGCACGCTTGTTCCTGGAAGGCAAGCCCGAGGAAGTGCAGAAGCAGATTCGCCGCCTCCAGGACGGGCGGAGCATCCTCGACCAGGTCGGCGATCAGGCCCGGCGGATGCAGGCCGGTCTCGGCGCGGGGGACCGCGACAAGCTCGACGAATACTTCAGTAGCGTCCGCGAGCTCGAGCAGCGACTGGCCGCCAACGAAGAGTGGTCGCACAAACCCAAGCCGAAGGTCGAAGCCCAGCAGCCGCAGAACGCAATGAACGCGGCCGACCTTGTGGGCAAGACGAAGCTGCTGTTCGACCTGACGCACCTGGCCTTCCAGACCGATTCGACGCGGCTGATCACGATCATGCTGCTAGGAACGAGCCTGGTGCCGCCGATTCCTGGCGTCTCCGACGGGCACCACAACCTCTCGCACCACGGGCAGGATCCGGGCAAGCTCGAGCAGCTCCGCAAAGTCGAGCTGGAAAAGATGAGGCTGCTGGCCGAGCTGCTGGGCAAGCTCAAGCAGTCGCAGGAAGCGGGCGGCAGTCTGCTTGACCGCACCAGCGTGTTTTTCAGCAGCAACCTGGGCAACGCCAGCAGCCACTCCTGCACGAACCTGCCGGTGATTCTCGCCGGCGGCGGATTCAAGCACGGCCAGCATCTGGCCGTCGACGCGAGCACGCCGCTCTCGAACCTGTATGTCAGCCTGCTCCAGCGGCTGGGCCTGGAGATCGGCGAGTTCGGCACCAGCACCGGCACGCTGACCGGGCTGGAGGTCGCGGGCTGAGATTGCCTACCGGCTCCGCAGGGGATTGTGCGGGATGGCGTCGTCCGCAGCCTCGGCCGGCGGCGACTGCGAACGGACGATCGGCTGAAGCGAGCTGGCTTCGACCTCGAATGGCGCGGGCTCGTCGGCCGAGATGCGGCGCAGGATCGATTGCTGGGCCGGGCGGACCAGGTGCGGCTGCGCGGGACTCGCGGCCGCCTGTCGCGCGTGGCTGACGCGATATTCGACCGGCTGCGCCGCCGGCGGAGCGGTCACCTTGTAAGGCGAGGGCCGGGGCTGAGTCGTCGCCGCGGGCCGGCTTACGGGCGCGGGCTTGTTGACGATGGTCCGCGGAGGAAGCGACGGCAGGCGGCGCGGAGCCGCCGGCTGGAAGCGGACTTCCGTGCCGGGATCGGCGATCGGCTTGGGCGGCACGAGCGCGTCATCGACGAACGGGTCCGACAGGCCGGGCAGCCCGCCGACGCCGTCATCGTACGACGAACCGCAGCATCCGCCGCAGCGCCCGCCCAACAGGCAGCAGCACTTCTTGCACGGCAAGAGGCAGTCGAGCATCCGATGGACGCGCTGCAGGAAGCAGCACGGATGCAGGCCGCAGCGGAAGCAGCAGGGCTGGTCGTAGCAGTCGGCCCGGACCGGCACCGAGCAGCCGCAGCCGTCAGCTACCTCGACGTGGTTGCGCCAGCCGAAGCCGGTCTGGCGGATGATGCTGTGCTCGGCCGGCTCGGCATATTGAGCCAGGACGGTCGCGGGCAAACTTAGCAGGCAAACGGTCACCAAAGACACTGCAACCTTCATCGACTCCCCCTCCCCGGTGTGGGCGAATCCTGTCCAAATGCCGGCGGCGAGTGGCTGCCGCCGCCAAATCCGGACCTTCAGGCAGTTCCGCCAATCTTCATCGAACCGGGAAAGGCGGAGCGGCGAGAACTTTCCGCAGACCTGGAAAAGTCAGCCCAAATCGCCTGGATTTGCAACGGTGGCGCGGGCGTACGGAAAAAAGCAGTCGAAATCCAAAGATTCCTCCCCGACCGCCGAAATCCTTTTATCCGCCCGCGGTAAACCAGCCTCTTTGGAGAGTGCGAGATGTTTGGCAAACCCCAGTGGTTCCGCCCGAAAACGATTGGATTTGGTGTCGTTCCCATCTCGTGGCAGGGCTGGCTCTACACGAGTGGCTGGCTGGCCGCCGTGGGAATGCCGTTCTTGCTGCTGCTGTCGCGCTGGCAGCCGCTGGAAGCGGGCGCGTGGCTGGTGCTTTCGCTGGGGGCGCTGAGCTACGACGTGTGGCAAATCCGCCGGGCGCTATTGGCCCCCGTCGCCTCCGCACCGCCCAAGACCGATGACAACGTGCTGTACATTCTCGACAGCCAGCCCGGCCAGCAGGCCGCGACGCGGAACTACAACTTGCAGGTGCGGCGGTAAACTTTTCACGGCCGGGCCGGCGGCGGCGGCGGAGCGGCGCGGGGGAGCAGAATCCGCGGGTTGAGCCCGCGATTCAGCAGTTCGACAGCTGCGCCGACCGTGCCATCGACGATTCCCGGCGCTTGCCCCGCGGTGCTGCTGGCCAATGAGCCCGTCTGGGCTGGCGGCTGCGGCGGAGTGGGCTTGTCGCTGAGCTTGAAGACCAGCGTCTTGTTGGCGCCGCCGTAGAGGCTGAGCGTGACCGACTGTTTGGCCGGCTCGACCGAGACTTCGCAGTTGTTAGCGATTTGCGGCAGCACCGAATCGTTCTCGTAGACTGGCCGGCCGTCGCGGCGATCGAGGGCCAGCACCGACGTCGTCGATCGCGTATTGCCGCGGCCGGCCTCCGTCCGATTGCGCACGAAGAATAGCAGCGGCGACTCGGCCGGCTGGTCCGGCGGCATGCCGTGCTGCGAGATGAACGCCGCGGTTTGCCACTGCAGTTTGCCCGTCTTCCGCTGGAAGGCATACACGCGGCCGTGCATCCGGCCCAGCGGATTATTGACAGTTTGCAGCGGCTGCATCATCACGTTGCCTGTCGGGTCGCCCTGCTCCTGACTGGCGAGCAGCACCAGCTGATCGCGCGACGTCTGAACCTGGATCCAGGAGAGCGACGGCTCCGGCTCCAGCGGCACCGCGAGTCGCACCTGGCCGCTGGCCAGCGAGACGACCGTGAACTGCCCGCCGGGCTCCAAAAGTCCGATCGCCTCGCCGTCGATGGTACAGCCGCGAGTCCCGAGCGGAACGGTCCGCGTCCAGAGCGCTTCGCCAGCAGCCGCAGCCGGTTCTGTCGGATCGGGCTGCCGGCTGGCGTCGTAGAGTCGGAGCTGAATCGTGGTGCCGGCGGCTTCAAACGCGAGCACGTTGCGGCCGCAGGTCGCCCAGCGGCGTTCGGCCGGCTCGAGTTTGCGGCGGCTGAGCAGCGAGCCGTCGATGGCGCTGAGCATGAGTGTTTGTTGGCCGGTCGCGTCGGAAACGAAGAGCAGTTCGTCGTCGCCGAAGATTTCTGCCTGCGGCCAGGGTAGGGCCCGTTCCCAGAGCGACTGGCCGGTGAGCGGATCGACGCAGAACAGCGTGCGGCCCCGCTGGAAGCAGAAGCCGCCGGTGAGCAGCGGCCCGCTGTTGAAGTTCATGCGGTTCGTGGCGTCGTAATTGATCAGTCGCGGGCCGAGCAGCGGGTTGTTCGTCGTCCGCTGCTGCGTGTAGATCGTGGCTTGCCGCGAGCTCTGGTCGGGCTCGATCGTGTCCTGCCGCCAGAGTTGCGCGTCGCCGCGCTCCGGCCGCAGCCCATCGATCACCAGGACTTC
>DASRJB010000468.1:0-2208 GCA_035649715.1 Pirellulaceae bacterium | reverse complement strand
GCCGCCGTCCGCGCGCTGCAATTGATCAAGCCGGACCGCAACGTGTCGATTCCGCTGGTGGTGAAGCTGCTCCAGGATTCCGATCCGAACGTGGCGATGCTGGCGCTCAGTGCCATCGCCGAGGGCGGCCCGGAAGCCGTGCCGGTGCTCACCGAAGCCCTCGAGCATCCCGAAGCCCGCTACTGGGCCTGCCTCGCGCTCTCCGAGATCGGCGCCGCGGCCAAGCCCGCGGTTTCCGGGCTGATCAAGGCCCTGGCCGACGAACGGCCCGAAGTGCGGCTGCAGGCGGCGATCGCCCTGGCCGAGATCGGCCCCGATGCCAAGCCCGCGGTGCCGACGCTCGTTAAGCTGCTGGCCGATCCGTTCGAGTCGCTGCGGCACGCCTCGGCGTTCGCCTTGGGTCGGATCGGCGACAAGTCCGCGGCCCAGGCGCTGGGAGCGCTGCAAACCTCGTCTGACACGCTGCTGCAATCGCTGAGCATCTGGGCCCTGGCCAAGATGTATCCCGAAGACAAGCCGCGACAAGAGGCCGCCGTCGGCCACCTGGTCCTGCGGCTGGCCGACAAGAACCCGAGCATCGGCCACATGGCCGCCCGCGCGATCGCCGAGCTCTCGCCCGCGGACGAAGTCATCCGGCCCCCGATGGACAAACTCCTCGCCAGCGCCGACGCGGAGACCGCCGAGCGGATTTTCACCGCCTACGCGTCGCTTGGTCCCAAGATCGTGCCGCTGGCGATCCGGGCGCTCAAAGACACGCCCCAGCGCCGCGAACGGGCCCTGCAGGTGCTTTCCCGAATGGGTGCCGACGCCGCGCCCGCGCTGCCGGAACTGATCGAGATCGCCAAGTCCGGCCCGGCCAAGGAAAAGGTCGAGGCCCTGTTCATCATCGGGTCGATCGGCCCGAAAGCCGACTCCGCGGTTTCCGCCGTCATCGCCGCGCTGGGCGACGCCGACCCGGTGGTGAAGTCGGCTGCCAGTTACGCCGTGGGCAAGATCGGCCCAGCTGCCAAGGACGCCCTGCCGGCCCTGCGGACGATGGCCGGCGCGGACGACGAGATGCTCAGGCTCAGCAGCGTCTGGGCGATGCTCCAGATCGGCGCCATGAACGACGAAGTGACAAAGATGGCGGTGCCGATGCTGGCCAAGGCCCTGACCAACGAGCGCGAGTTCGTCCGCGTCGAGGCCGCCATGTCGCTGGGCAAGCTGGGCAAGGCGGCGACATCCGCCGTTCCCGCCCTGGAAAAGGCCCAGCAGGATCCCAGCCCCGCCGTCCGCCACGCCGCCGCCGAAGCCCTTAAGCTGATCAAGGGGTAACCAATATTCCCGGCCGCGGAGCGAATCCCTTAGCGGCGCGCGACCAGCAGACAGGCCCATAGTAATCCAAGAGACGGATGCGGGAATGCACGTCGGCTTTATCTCCGTCGCAGCCGGGCTGGCGCTCGTCGCCGTCGGGTGCGGCCACGAACCGACAGCGGCAATTCCGCCCCCTGCCTTCCAGCCACAGCAGCTGCCGGCGAAGCATCTGCCGAACCCGTGGCAGATTCATCCCCAGGTGATCTCGGGCGGCTTGCCCGAGGGGGAGGCGGCGTTTGGAGAGCTGGCTGCCCTGGGCGTGAAGACGGTCATCAGCGTCGATGGCGCTCGGCCCGACGTGGCCTTGGCCAGGAAATACGGCCTGCGCTACGTTCACTTGCCGCACGGCTACGACGGTATCCCGGCCCAGCGGATGAAAGAGCTGGCCAAGGCGGTCCGCGACCTGCCGGGGCCGATCTACATTCATTGCCATCACGGCCATCATCGCAGCCCGGTCGCGGCGACGGTCGCCTGCGTCGGCGCGGGGCTGCTGACGCACGATCACGCGCTGGCGGTCCTGAGGACGGCCGGCACCAGCGAGAATTACCGCGGGCTGTATCAATCGGCGGAGTTGGCGCGGCGATTGGACGACGCACTGCTCGACGAATTGAAGGCGGAGTATCCCGAGACGGCCCAGATTCCGCCCATTGCCGATGCGATGATCGCGATCGAGCATACGCACGACCACTTGAAGGCCCTGGCAGCCAATCGGTGGCGGACGCTTGAGAAGCAGCCGGATCTGGGCGCGGCTCACGAGGCGCTCCTGTTGCGCGAACACTACACCGAGCTGGCTCGTACCGACGAGATCAACAGCCAGCCCGCCGGATTCCGGAAACTGCTGGCCGAGAGCGAAGC
>DASRJB010000467.1:0-2131 GCA_035649715.1 Pirellulaceae bacterium | reverse complement strand
GAACGCCCCTCGGTCGAATCCCGCAATCGGGCGCTACGAATTGCATATCGATCCGAAGAACTTCGACTCACAGGTTCTGTTCGATTCCGACACTGGCGACACATGGCGCCGCTACTCCGCGGACGGCTCGTGGTTCCAAGTGGAGCCGCCACTTCGCAAAGAAAAGTCGAATTGACGCGGCCCGCCGAGGCAGGAGCCTGGGGTTAGTGTGTTCCCAGGCGGAGCCTGGGAACAAGTTGATTGAGCACTCGCGGAGCGAGTGCTCTACAGCAGCGCGAACAGCTCGTCCACCTCCGCCGTGAAGCGGCTTTCGTCCGACTGGCTGCTGCTCGTCGCGCTGGAAATGGCCGGGGCCAGTGCCGCCACGGCGGCCGCAGTGCGGTTCAGCTCATTAACCAGCAGCAGCGCGTCGAGTGCCGTGAGCTGGCCATCGCCGCTGACGTCGAGCGCCTTCACCTGCTCGGTCGTAAGCGAAGTGCCCGCGGACTGCTGGTTGAGCCCATTGACCACCAGTAGCGCGTCCTGCGCGGTCACCGCGCCGTCGCCGTTGACGTCGAGGTTCGGGGCGGATGTCACGCTGAGTGCCGAAGCCTCGAAGTCAGCTTCTCCTTCCGCCTCGATGGGCTGCGGCGGCGGCGCCGGGCTGTCGAGTGCCGCGATCCAGTATGGTCCTGGGAATCCGCCGAGGGCGGCGGTCTGCGTGACCGACAGCGGGTTGGGGCTGACGATGTCGAAGCAGCGAATCTGCTGGGTGGTGCCGCCCGGACCCTGCACCGTAGCCAGCTTGTCGGCAATGCCGTCGCCGCTGGCGTCGAGCGCGGCGACGCGGACCGGGGCGATCTTGCTGGGGCTGTCGCCGTAGGCCATGAACGAGCCGGTTTTTACCAGTGCCGCGCTGCCGTTCCAGACGAACGTTTCAACGCGCGAATTGCCGCCGTTTTCCGTGCCGACGATGATGTCGGGGATCAAGTCGGCGTTGAGGCGGGCCACGTCCAGGTTGACGCCGTTTTTGTAGACCGAGCTGGCCGTGCTGAAGGGGAACACGGTGCGGACGGCCGTCGGCGTGCCATTGACGTGGAACACCTTGACAGCCGCTTTGATCCCCGGGCCGCTGCCGACGATGATCTCGGCCTTGCCGTCGAGAGTATTCACGAACGTGCCGCTGCCCAGCCGCAAGCCCATGTCGGCGGCCCGCACGAAACCGCCCCCGACGAAGGTGGTCGGGAAAGCGTAGAACGACTTGAACGGCACATTGGCGATCGGGTCGACGTTGGGAATCTGGTTCAGGAAGACCTTCACCAGGACCTTGCCGCTGGAGGGGGAGGTGATGATGTCATTCAAACCGTCGCCGTTGACGTCGCCGACCGCCACGTGAACGCCGCCAACGTACGTGGCGGCATAGGCCAGCGTGCGGAACTGCGGCAGCTCGACTCCCGCCTGCGTGAAGACGCGGACCTCGGGGGCGCGGCCGCGGCCGGGGGCCGTAATGATCTCGTCGATGCCGTCACCGGTCAGATCGCCGGTGGCGACGCGCGTGCCGCCCACGAAGGTCGGCTCGTAGGCGAGGAACGAGTTGACGATCGCGCCGGTGTCCTTGTCGACGATGAGCACCGGGGCCGGCACGGTCGGGCTCTTGTCGGGGCCGATGACGATGATCTCGTTTTTCTGCGTGTTGGTGAAGACGCAGGTGACGATCTCGCCGGGCTGGAGCGAGACGGCGCTTACCGGGCTGCCGTCCGAGCAGACGGCACTGCTGAGCGTCCAGCCGCTGGGGATGTTGACTTCGGCCACTGAGTAAATGCCAGGAGCCAGGAAGCCGCTGTTGTTCTGCTGGCCGTCGGTCAGGAAGAAGTTGGCGGCGTAGCTGGGGTCGAACTCAAACGACTGGGCGCTGCCGTCGGGTAGCGTCTGTTTCTGGACGATGATCTGGCCCTGCTGCGTGTTCGTGAAGATGCAGGTGACGGTCTCGCCCGGCTGGAGCGAGATGGCATTGGCCGGGCTGCCGTCCGAGCAGACGGCACTGCTGAGCGTCCAGCCGCTGGGGATGTTGACTTCGGCGACGGAATAGGTTCCCGGCGCCAAAAAGCCGCTGTTGTTTTGCTGGCCGTCGGTCAGGAAGAAGTTGGCGGCG
>DASRJB010000466.1:0-5580 GCA_035649715.1 Pirellulaceae bacterium | reverse complement strand
TGATACTTGAATACGCCGCTGTTGCCGATCTGATTGCTCGTCAGCCTGAGTAGGTCGCCCCACTTGAGCGCAAAGAATCGGGCGTGCTCAGGCCGCTCGAGCAGCCGGTCGATCAGTTTCGCCCGCTTGTTCTCCGCTGTGTCCGCGAGGAACTCCTTGGTCTCGGCCAGCGTGGGCAGCTGGCCGATCACGTCGAGATAAACCCTCCGCAGGAATTCCTCGTCGCTGCACAGGCCGGCGGGCTGATACTGAAGCTGCCGCAGCTTGGCCGCGACCAGCTCGTCGATGTAGTTCGCCGCCGGCGGATTGTTCCAGACGTAGTTCGGGACGTCCTTGACGAACGTCAGCGAGCAGGACTCGATGTGCTCCAGGTAGCGGACGATGATCGTCGCCTCGCCGCGGTCCTTGCCGATCACGCGGCCGGCCGCGGTCACGTCGGCGACCTGGCTGTCGGAAGTGGAATAGCAGGCCAGCTCGGTGATGTCGCGGACCTGCCCATCGGCGAAATGAGCCAGCACCGCGAGTTGCTGGGTGTGGGCCGGCCACTTGAGCAGTCGGCCGCTGGCGGGGTGCAGCTCGATCCGCACGCACCGCGCGACGTTGTCCCCATCCGGCCGGCAGCCCTCGGCAATCCACTGCCGCAGCGCGGCATAGGCCGGGTCGTGCTTCGTCAGCTTCAGGCCGCCGCCGTGAGGCACTTTCATCAGCGGCTTGTTCAGCAGCAGGCTCTCGTCCGGATTCAGCGGGTTGGTCCGCCGGCCGAGGTCCTCGCGGATCAGCGTCAGCTTGTCGAGCACCGGGTCGAACGCCCGCAGCGAGAGGCGGAAGCCGCCCTTGCCGCTCGGCGAGCCGTGGCACGCCCCGCTATTGCAGCCCTGCTTGCTGATCGCGGCCAGGGCATCGAACTCGAACGACACGGGCTGCGGCTGCGTGAAGGCGCTCACTTCTACCGACACTTTCGCGGTCTGACCGCCGCAAGTCACGGTGATTTCCGCCGCTCCGTCCTGCCGCGGGAGGACCACGGCATTGGCGACGTCGGCGATCTGCGGATTGCTGCTGGCGAACTGGCTGGCCCAGGTCAGATCCTGCACGCCGCCACCCTCGTAGTGGCCCGTCACCACCAGCTGCCGCCGGCTGCGTGAACCTGTGAGCTTGATCTCCTTGGGAAACACTTCGAGGCGCACCGGCTGACCGGCGGCGATCGGCTGCAACGCGGGCTCGTCTGCGGCCTGAATCGCAGTGGCCACCAAGACCGTCAGCGCGACCGACGAAAGCAGTCGTCCGGTGAACTTCATAGGGGTATCCTCCTTACGGCGCCTTGACTTCGAGGCTGGCGGCGGGGCTTTCGATCGTGATGTCCGTGCCGGCGTACTTGCAGCTCGCGACGGCGATCAGCTGGTCGAATTTGGCGATTGCCGCATCAGCAGCGGCCGTCAGCTCGACCTCGACTTCGTTCTGATCGGCGGCGAGCGTCGTCTTCTCGGGCGCGGTCACGCCGGCGGGGAGCGACTTGAATTTCAGGTCCACGGGCTGCTTGTCGTCGCCGCGGCGAGTGAGCGTCAGCTTCACCTTCTGCTTCTGGCCCTGCACGAGCGGCCCGGCCGGGGCGGCGGCCACCGCCAGCGGCGTGATCACGTTTAGCCGGATGTCGCCGGAGAGGATCGCGCGACCCGCGCCCGCGTATTCGGCGAAGGCGAAGTAGCGGACCGTGTGCTGCCTCTCCGCCTGATCCTTTGGACCCTTGAACGTGATGTCGTACGTCTCCTTCGGGCCGTTGCCGTTGCGCTTGACCTCGGCGGTGATTCCAGCCGGCAAGCCCAGCGGCAGCACGGTCAGCGGGACGTCCTTGAATTTGTCGTCGAGGCGGGCGAAATCGAGCGTGAGCTGGGCCTGGCCGACGAGCCGCGGGAAGTTCACTTCGCTCTTGGCGGCCGCCACCGAATAGAACGCGGGCTTCGATTCCGTGGCCGAAACGAAGATTGTTCCATCGTGCCACGCGGGCGGATAGGGCATCTGCGGCCGGGCCGTGCGGAGCTGCGTCGTCGTTTCCATCGTGGCCCGCACGTTGGCGTCGCCTGTGCCGACGATTCGCAGCGGCGCAAATTCGCCCGGCGACCAGTCGATGGGGCTGGCCAGGTACATTCGCACTTCGTTGGCCTTGGCCGGGATCACGGCATTGAACGCCTGCCAGCCGGGCCGAGGCGAATCGACGGCGAGGCGAATCGGCCCGTCGTAGCCGGAGCGCTGGCACTGGACGTCGAGATAGAGAGCCCCGCCCTCCTCGGGCAGCGAGTGCTTCGCCTTATTGTTCTTGTCGTTCTTCAGGAGCAGCGAAAACTGCGGGCCGGTCGTGGCTTCGATGGCGTACGTGTAATCGACGCCGCCGCGGCCGGCCAGCTCGCTCACCGCCAGCTTGAACGCACCGTCCTCGCCGGCCGTGAAGCGGAGGACCGGTTCGTCGCTGTCGGTCACCGGACTCTCGGCGACCTGGTTCCCAGCGGCGTTCAGGACGCGCAGCCGCAGGATCGCCGCCGAGCCGGCGCTGCGGCCGATGCCGCGGAAGTTGATCGCCGCGCCCTTGCTCGCGCGGAACTCAAACAGATCCTGCTCGCCCGCGGCGGCCAGCTGCCCGCAAAAGACGCCTGGAATGCTCGCGGTCCCCGACGATTCAACGACGACCGGCAAGTCGGTCACGCCGAGTGTCGTCCAGCCGGAGGCCTGGCCGCCTGCGGCGTGGACCGAGAGCGGCAGCGATTGCCCGGCGGCAGCCAGCGGCGCGAGCAGCGTGGCGGCAGCGAGCCCATCGACGTGCGGCCCGGCAAACGCGATCGGAGTCGCCGCGCCGGCGGAGGCGACCAGCGGCAGCGGCGTGCTGACGAGCGGAAAGTCGCCCAGACGCAGGCGATACCGACCGCCGGGCTTGTAGCGGTTGTCGCCGACCTCCAGCACGTATTGCCCGTCGGCGGGGGCGGTGAAAACGAACCGCGCGTCGGCCCCGCTGCTGGGGTCGTCGTCGGCCCGCAGCAATTCCGCGCCGCTCGCGTCGAGGACGCGGCAGACCGCGTCATAATCCCAGCCCAGTCGGGAGGCCACGACTTCGCAGGCAATCCGCTGGCCGGCCTTGGCCGTGAAGCGGAAATAGTCGAGCACGGTGCCATCGCTCGCGCCATCGATGGCCGCGGGCAGCGGCACGTCCTGCGGTGAACCGGCCGTGTGGTTGGTGGCGACTTCGGCCGTACTCGGCAGGTCGTCGATCATCATGTAGAGCACTTCAGAGAGGCCGGCGGGCGTGGCCACGGCGATCCCGCCGATCCCAGCGCCGCTGCCTGCCGGCAGCGTGATCTTGCAAGCCAGTTGCGCCGGTTCCTTGGCATTGGGATCGGCCGCGATCTCGAGCTGGGCGGGAAAACTGGTCCAGACCCGCGAGCCAGGTCCCAGCTTCGCGCCGTGCAGCACGATCTCAGTCGTCCGACCCGGCGCGACCGCCCCGGGGACGGAGTGGCTCAGCGTCTGGCCGGCCAGCGGCCCGGCGAGCAGGGCCACCAGCGCAGGGGCAATCAGCCAAGCAGAAGATGGCCACATCGAAGTCGTCGTCCAGGCGGGAGGTTTTCAGGCAGGGCCGCACGAGCGGCGCGTGGCGGCAGCTTCAGCCCCGCCATGCGTCCCCATTGTGGATGGCAGGGCCGTAAAGGTCAACCAACCGCACGCCGGACGAAGTCGCCTAGTAGGAATCCGCGCTCAGGGGCGTCTGCTGGATCGTCTGCACCGCGCCGATGGCCGTGCTCTGCCCGGCGCTCTTGTACTTCTTGCCATTGGAGGTCATCAGCCGCGCGTAGACCGTGTAGTCCACCGAATCCGCGATGTACTTCGTGCTGCCGTCGCACATCACGACGTTGAAGCCGCCGGGGTGCAGGCTCGAGGGATGGGCGTGGTCCTCGTCGAGCATCGGCCCGTAACCCATGGTGAGGTCGATGCCGAGTTGGCCGCCGATCGACGTGGGCGACTCCTGCCAGACGATCGACGCCGAGTACTCGCTCGTGGCGTTGTGCCACAAATCCAGGTAATGGTTCTCGGCGAGCATGATCGTGTTGCTGTTGCCGTCGGCGCTGGCAATGTCGCCGAGGCTCTGCTGCTCGATTTTGTGCGTATCGTTGGTGCCCTTCAGGCGAGTCAGAAACACGCCGTTGGCGGCCCAATCGAACGGATTGTTGTTGGCGGGCGAGGTGTCGTCGGACAGCCCGCCGTTGCAGGCATAGCTGACGTGCATAGGCGCGCGGTCGGTCTGATCCGACGGGCAATGGAGCGGGCGGACGGCGATCGGAGCGCTCTGATGCATCGTGGTGATGTCGATACCCGCCTGGAGAAACTGCTTGTCCATCGTTGTCTTCAGGTCGCCCTGCTCGATGTTGGGCAGAATGAAATAGACCCAGCTCACGACCTGCTCGGGGAACGCACCCGTCTGGTTCCAGTTCTGGGGCTTCGCATAGACCGTCGGCGACAGCACGGGGAACGACCTCGCAGGCGGCAGGTGCTGCTTCGTGGTGTCGAAGTTCACCACAGCAATTCCGAGTTGCCGGAGATTGGAACTGCATTGCATCCGCCGCGCGGTTTCGCGGGCGGCCTGCACGGCAGGCAACAGCAGGGCCATCATCACGCCAATGATCGAGATGACGACGAGCATCTCGACGACCGTAAACCCTTTGCCCCAAGTACGACGGTGCGACATAGCTGGCCTCTCTTTCTCTCTGATTCTGTTCCCCGTAGCGATGCGCCGGGCGAACGCCCGCGCCAGATTCTGCCCTGATTGTGGCGCTTGGCGGAGCGGATGTCGAGTCGGAAGGCGAGTTTTTTGACGAATGTAGGGGCGAGGACGATTATGCCGCCTCGTTTAACCCGGAGCCGGAGGCGACGGGGGCTACCGGAATACGCCGTCGCCTTCGGCTCCGGGTTAAACGACCAGGACGTAGATTTGTGAATGAACCCCATTCCCGATTTGCCGCCCGTCGAGCGGCGGCATTTTCTCCGCCGCGCGGCGCTGGCCCCGCTCTGCCTGCTGCTCGTGGCGGGCCTTCACGCCGCGCGGGTCTGGACCGCGCGGCAGACGCCCTGGAAGGGCGGCGGCTTCGGGATGTTCTCGACGATCGACTCGGAAGGAAACCGCTTTCTGCGCGCTTACCTGATTACGGGCTCGGGCGAATTGCCGCTCCCGTTGCCCGCGGCCCTCGATAAGCCCGCGGCCGAGCAGCGGGCCGCGCCCTCGGTGGTGGGACTAAAGTCCATCGCCCGCCGGCTCGCGGCCCAGGACTGGCGCTGGACCGACGACCGCCAGCGGCGGCAGGCCCAAGCGATCAGCCAGCGCGATGGGCTAGAGATCTCCGCGGCGGCCCTCCGTTGTCCGAGTTCCGTGACCGCAGCCCCGCTCTCCGCCGGCCAGTCGCACGCTCTGGAACCGCTCCCGCGGAGCGAGCTGCCGGGCGAAACCATCCCTTTCACCGCCGTCCGCCTCGAGTGCTGGCGCGGGCGGTTCGACGCCGCGACCGACTTGCTCAGCGCCGAGCGGCTGCTGAGCGTTACCGTGAC
>DASRJB010000465.1:0-4390 GCA_035649715.1 Pirellulaceae bacterium | reverse complement strand
GCCGTGGTTGAACTCCTCAGTGTGGACGGTCTTGATCACTGCCAGCTCGTCGGCGACTTTGGTCAGCTCGGGGAGCAATTCTGACAGCTCGATTTCGCCACGGCCGGCGCGGGCGAACTTGAACTGCGTCCCCATTAGCTTAGGATGGCCGCGGAGGAAGGCGAACCGCTGGCCGTCGAGGAACTCCTGCGGGCAGAGCTGGCCGTCTCGCTTCACCAGCTCAGGCTTGTGATCGAACAGGTCAAGTTGGCTCGGCGCGCCGACCATGTGGAGATAGATGACGCTTTTCGCCTTGGCGGCAAAGTGCGAGGGCCGCGGAGCGAGTGGATCAGCAGTGGCGGCTGGCTCTATGCCGCGGCCTTCATTGAGCAGACCGGCCAGAGCGATGGCGCCCAGCGAGATGCCGCCGGATTGGAGAAGAGCGCGGCGGGTCAATGAAACAAATCGCGATGAAGAATCCACGTGCTACCTCAATCAGTTCGCATCGCAAGTTTGGCCGCGGATAACGCAGATGACGCGGATTTTTCGTGCCTGATCCGCGTCATCCGCGAAATCCGCGGCGAATCAATTCTGACTGTTTGTTTACTTGGTAATGGTTTCATCCAAATTCAGTAGCACGGTCGCCAGTTCCTGCCATACGGCTTGTTCGTTTGGTCCGTGTCGCTCGCGCGCTTCGCTGAGCAGCTTGGCAACGGCCGAAAACTCGGTAGCCGTCGGCTCGCGGCAGACGGCCAGCAAAAATCCGTGGCGAATTCGGCTCCCGTCGGTGATGGAGGGGGCTTCAGCGACGATCCGGCGGGCCAGTGCAGCGGCCGCTTCGACGTAGACCGGGTCGTTGAGGAGCGTCAGGGCTGCCAGCGGAGTGTTCGAGCGCGAGCGCCGCACGACGCAGGCAGCGCGGATCGACGCGTCGAAGTTCATGAAGCTGGGATACGGGGCGCTGCGTCGCCAGACGACGTAAATGCCGCGGCGGTAGGCGTCCTCCCCGGGAGAGACCTTATACGTGTTGTCCACGAGGCCCGTGACGGTCCAGACGCCTTCCGGCTGCGGCGGCTTGACCGGCGGGCCGCCTAATTTGAGCGAAAGGAGCCCGGCAATCGCCATGGCGTTGTCGCGCACGGTCTCGGCATCGAGCCGCAGCCTTGGGCTGCGAGCGTAGAGCCGGTTCTGGTCGTCGCGGGCCAGCAGCTCGGGCGTGACTTTCGACGACTGGCGATAGGTGGCGGAGGCAACGATGCGGCGGAGGATGGTTTTCATCGACCAGGCGCGATCGGTTAGCTCGAGGGCCAGCGCGTCGAGTAACTCCGGATGCGTCGGCAGCTCCCCTTGAATGCCGAAATCTTCGGGCGTACTGACAATGCCGCGGCCGAAGAGTTCGGCCCACCAGCGGTTGACGGTGACGCGGGCGACGAGCGGGTTTTCGGCGCTAGTTAGCCAGCGGGCCAGCGTCAGGCGATCGGGTGGGCCCTCCACGGCCGCATGTAAAAAGTTTGGAGTCTGCGGCTTGACCTCGGCCAGCGGATGGAGGAAATCGCCGCGGCGGAAGATGTTGGTCGTCCGCGGCGTCGGCATTTCCTGCATCACGAGCGTCTGCGGGGCGGTCAGGTCGGCGAGCGCCTTGGCGGCCGTTTCGCGCTCGCTGCGGAGCTTTTGCACCTCCGGATCGAGTGACAGGCGGTAGTCGGCCAGCCGTTTCTGCTGCTCGGCCGACCGCTCGCTCGCCGCGGTTTTCAGGATCGCGACGACGTCCGGCGGCACGGCCGCTTCAGAATCGCCGGTGAGTGCCGAGAGACGCAGGCGGCCGATGGTGCGGCCGGCGCCGAAGTTCTGCTCGAGCTTGACGACGAGTTCCGCTCCTTCGCCGCCGCGGATCGGCTCGGCCAGGAGGAACGTCGCCTCGTGGGGCTTGCCGAATTGCTGGCCAATGGCCCACGCCGTTTTCGGATCGTCGTCGATCGCGCCGGCCACCGCATACCCCTGCTGCGAAAAGTCGGCCGCCGCGGATTTGAACTTTACCGCCGGCCCGGGCTCGCCGTTAATCTCGACGGCGACCGAAAACTTGTGGAGCACGAAGTTCGGCCGCTGGTCGTCGCCGCGGCCTGGGCCGCCGCCGGGCAGCGACGCGTCGGTGAGCGTTTCGAGCTTTAGACCGGTAATCTCCGGCAGCGCGGTCTTCAGCGTGACCGTGTAGGTGTCTTTGTCCGGCACTGGGCCGCTGACGAGGATCGACTGGTCGCCAAGGATCGTGCCGGTGGCCTTTCCAGCCGATTCGAACGCCGCTGGCGCCAGAACGTGCCACTGGCCCGATTTTTCGGCGCTGGTGAGCAGCTCCGCTTCCCACTCGGGCGTTGGCGGCGGCAGTTTTGCCTTGGCGGCCGCCAGCAGCGCATCGATTTCGGCAACCTGCTTTTGCAGCCGCTGCCGCTCCTGACCGACCTGCTCGCTGGGCATCTCCAACATCGGTCCCGTGAAGTCGATCGCCGCCGTGGCGTTCTTGCCGCGGAAGGCAGTCTCGATTGCCGTGTTGTTAAAGAATGCAAACAGCCGGTAATACTCCTGCTGCGTGATCGGATCGTACTTGTGGTTGTGGCACTGGGCACATTCCAGCGTCGTGCCGAGCCAGACCGCGCCGGTCGTGTTCACGCGATCGATCACCTGATTGACGCGGTTCTCCTCCTGGTCGGTGCCGGCTTCGACGTTGACCGTCGTGCAGCGGTGAAAGCCGGTGGCAATTTTTTGGTCCAGCGTGGCATCCGGCAGCAGATCGCCGGCAATCTGCTCGATCGTGAATTGGTCAAACGGCAAATCCGCATTCAGCGCCCGCACGACCCAGTCGCGGAAGGCCCACAGGTCGCGAAAGCCGTCGCGCTGAAAGCCGTTTGAGTCCGCGTAGCGGGCCAGGTCGAGCCAGTGGCGTGCCCAGCGCTCGCCGAAAGCCGGTGAAGCAAAGTAGCGATCGGCCTGGCGCTCGAAGGCATCGGGCGAATCGTCGGCGAGAAACGCCTCCGCTTCGTCGAGTGACGGCGGGAGCCCACGCAGGTCAAGCGACAGGCGGCGAAGAAGTGCCGTGCGCGGGGCTTCGGGCGACGACAGCAGTTTCTCGCGATCGAGCCGGGCGAGGATCCAGCTATCGACGAACGTCTGTGGCCAGTCGGGGTGCGAGACTACCGGCAGCGGCGAGCGAACCGGCTTCACGTACGACCAGTGCCGTGGCGCTACAGCATCATCCGGCCACCTGGCCCCTTCATCGATCCAGCGCTTCATCAGAGCGACTTCCGCCGCGCTCAGCCGCTCCCCTTCCGGCGGCATGCGCGTGTCGTCGTCGGCCGTGATTCGCTGGAAGAGTTCGCTGCCGCCGCTGTCTCCCGGCTTGATGAACACTTCGCCCGAATCGGCCGCAACGAACGCGTCCCGACGGCTGGCCAGCCGCAGCCCCCCTTCCCGCTTCTCGATGTGGCACTTCGCGCAGTGGCGGGCGATGATCGGCTGGATGTCGCGGAGGAAGTCGATGTCGGCGGCGGCAGTCGAGCCGCCGAGGATCGCAAGCACCAAAGCAATAAGTGCAAGACGACTGCGAACCATGTGGGCCAAATCCATTTTCAGGACAGGGGCTGTCAGGGGGACATTGTACTCTCTGGTCTCCCGACTTCTGCCCGCCGGACCGCTTGCTCGCAAGAGCAGTCATAGACATAATGTCTGAATTCACTCCGCCAGCTGCGGAGGCATCATGCCGTCCATCACGACTCACGCCCGGGCAGTTGCTCCGCTGCGACAAGCGCCGGCAGTCGCCGCGCTCCTGGCGCTTTGTCTCGCCTGCTCGACTCACCTCCGCGGCGAAGAACCCGCTAAGCCAGATGATCCCGTGCGCGCCAAGCGGCTGGAGCTATTAAGTTCGCGCGTGCAGCAGTTCGAAATCGAGGTCGCCGGCGATGCGAAGCGCAAGCTGACGCCTGGCAAGCAGCCAATCCTGCGGTGGAGCAATCCGGTCCGGGACAACCTCAACGACGGGGTCATCTACCTGTTCTTCGAGGGGGTTCGCCCGCGGGCCGTCGTCACGGTTTGGGCTGATGGCCCCAAGGGTAATCTGGCCAGCGGCAACCTGTGGCGGGAATTCGTCTCGCTCAGCGGAGAGCCGCTCGTCTGCCGGCGGGACGGCACAGCGCTCTGGTCGCCAAAGACGGGCGGCCTGGTCGATCAAGTGCTGGCCGATGCGCCCGCTCCCGCCGCCAGGCCGGCGCAGCGATTGACGCAGCTGCGCGACCTGGCCCGCCGCTTCGAGGCGGTCAACTATAAGATGGACGTCCCCAACGAGCTGCGCCTGCTGACCCAGCCGCTGCACCGATACGCCAAAGAAGAGGGGAAAACTCTCGACGGCGCGCTGTTCGCTTTC
>DASRJB010000464.1:0-2337 GCA_035649715.1 Pirellulaceae bacterium | reverse complement strand
TCCGCTGCTGGTGGAAGGTCCGGTCACGATTGTCGATGCGGCCGGCAACCGGTTCGTGGTTCCGCCAGAGAAGCCGGCGGTCGCCCTCTGCCGCTGCGGGCAATCGAAGAACAAGCCCTTTTGCGACGGCTCGCACAAGACGTGCAGCTTCATGGCGGCCGAGCGTGCGCCGGCGGCGGGCGGCGGCCTGCCGATGGCCTAGCTACGGCGCGCGGGCAGGGTCGTCCAGGGCGGCGGCAATGGCCTCGGCAAAGGGCCGCGCGTCGGTGTCGAGTTCCCTCCCGGCAACCGCGGCGTTCTGGATATCATCGCAGCGGACGGGGAACCGCACCCTACTGACCACTGCTACTGACCCTTCCGCTTCAGCTTCGCGTCATTTTCTTTCATGAACTCCTTCAAGTTGTCGGCAAAATCGAGGAGGCGGGTCCATTGTTCGACGTACAGCGTTACGGGCATCCGCTGCAGGCCATAGACCGAGATCGCGCCCTTCTCGCTGACCTTGCAGTACAGGCCTTTCTTGGGCGCATCAGCCTCGTTCAACAGTTTCGTCGCTTCTTCGACCGACAACTCGCCGCCCTGCAGTTTTTTGAGGATCTCTTCCTTGTTCATCGATGGTCTCCAGCTGCGAGTCGAATCAGCAGCGGCAATGTACCGCACGCTCGGCGAGTGCGGAATCTGGCGACCGTGGAAAGAGGACTGCGCTACGGTGTGGCGCCCGGAGACTCGTTCAGGGCGGCGGCGATCGTCTCGGCAAAGGCCTTGGCGTCGGTGTCGCGGCCGGCGGTGATGAGCTGGCCGTCGCGCTCGACCGACGTCGGGCGCAGATTCAACTCATGGGACGGGTATTGCTCCTTGCAGTAGAAGCAGTAGGCCACCGTTTTGTGGCGCAGCTCGCCGTGCTCCAGCAGGGCCAGCTGGCCGCGGCAGATCGACGTGATCAGGCGGCCCTGCTGCTTGCACTCGTTGATCAGCCGGCGGGCCTGCTCGCCGCCCGCGCCGCCCGGCGCGAACTCTTCGGAGGAGTAGCCGGCGAAGACGATCGCGCCGTAATCGGCGGCCCGCACGTCTTTGAGCAGGACGTCGGCCTTCACGAGCTGCTGCGGCACGTTGGCGCCCGTATGGAATTTGACAGGTTCGAGCGTCGTGCCCGCAGCGACGACTTCGATGTCCGTTGGCAGGTTCTTTCGCACGTCGCGATAGTCGGCCGGCCAGAGCGCGTCTTTCGGCAGCAGGAACAACACGCGGCGGGGAAGCTTTCCGACTGGCGTCACGGCGAGTGCTGCCGGAGCCGTCGCGGGCAAAGTGCTGGGCCGGACGTTGGGCACAGGTTCCGCGGTCGCAGCCGAGCGATGGAAGAGCCAACCGGCCAGGGGGAACGCCAGGACCATCATCGCCAGCGCGACGCCGCAGGCCAGAATCGCCGCGACGATGGCCAGCGGCCCGATTTTCGGGAAGCTGCCGCTCGCGGCCGGCTTGCCGGGCGGCGGAGTGGAGGCCAGCGTGAGTCCAGCAAAAGGTTCAGCCGTGGTCGGCGCTTCCGCCGCCACTGGCGCGACCAGCGGCGGCGGGGGCGGCTCGCCGGCAGAAGGCGCGGCCTGCTCCCCTGCCCTCTCGCCCGCGAAGGGCGCCAGGTCGCGGGCCACTTCGCCCGGCGTGGCATAGCGCTCGCGCGGGTCCTTGGCCAGCATCCGCGCCAGCACGCGCGACAGGCCGGGCGGCACGTCGCTGCGGAACTGCGACAGCGGCGGCGGCTCGGCGGAAGCCTGAGCCACGAGCTTATCGGTGATCGTGCCGTGCGGAAACGGCGGCCGGCCCGCGAGCAGGAAATAGAGCGTGCAGCCGAGGGAATAGATGTCGGCCCGGATGTCGGCGCTGCGGGGATCGTTGACTTGCTCGGGCGCGATGTAGTCGGGCGTGCCGAGGATCATGCCCGCGCTGGTCGCCTCAGGTCCACTCGCGGCGCCGCTGGCGGCGGGCTCGGGCGCGACGGCCTGCACGATCCGCGCCAGCCCGCAGTCGAGTATTTTTACCTGGCCCTTCCGCATCACCATCAAATTCTGCGGCTTGATGTCGCGGTGGATCATCCCTTGTTCGTGCACGTGCACCAGACCGATGGCCGCCTGCCGGATGAAGTGGCAGGCCTGCGCGACCGACAGCGGCCCGGTCTGCGCGACGAGCCGGTCGAAGCTCAGCCCCTCGACGAACTCCATCACCAGGAAGTGCAGGTTGCCGGCCTGGTCGGCGTCGAAGGCGGTCACGACGTTGGGGTGCGCCAGGCGGGCCGCCGCCCGGAACTCGCGGCGGAACCGCTCGACCGCCCCGGTGTTGTCGAGCAGC
>DASRJB010000463.1:0-3282 GCA_035649715.1 Pirellulaceae bacterium | reverse complement strand
CGATCTGCATGTAGCCTTCCGCGTCACCCGGCGGCGGCTGCGGAGCTGCCGGGGCGGCATTGGGATCCTGCGCCGGCTGCGGCTGATTCATGGGCCCATTCGGATTGCCGAGCCCGCCGTCGCTCGATTGTCCACTGCCGGATCGATTACCGCCGGAGTTTGGAACCCCGCCGTAGCCTCCAAACTGTCCGCCACCTTGACCTCCTCCAGGCTGACCCAGCCGACCATCCAGGTTACCCAATTGCGGCGTCGCGCCGCCGGCCTGCGGCTGCATCGGCAACGCGTAGTTATTCAGCGGCTGC
Source organism: Pirellulaceae bacterium (assembly GCA_035649715.1). Classification (GTDB taxonomy): domain Bacteria; phylum Planctomycetota; class Planctomycetia; order Pirellulales; family Pirellulaceae; genus CAYLLN01. Next base: position 2,980 of record DASRJB010000463.1, on the reverse strand, counting down.
TGGGCGTTGTTCTGGAAATCGAGGTTCTGCTGATAGCGCTGCAATTGCTGGGCGCGGTCGCCTGACGAACGCCGGGTCTGCTCGCGGCCCTCGACTTCCTGTTGGAGCTTCTGCTGCAACTGGTCGAGCTCTTTTTTGTCGGCGATATCGGGCGCTTTCTGGTCCGCCTGCCCCTGGCCCTGCTTGCCGCCGCCGCTTTCGTCCATCGGCTGGTTGTTGCCGCGGAAATAGCGGCCGCTCCCCTTGCCTTCGGGTTGCGACTCGCCGGGCTTGCCGGCGGGCAGGTCCTTGGCGGCGTCCTTTTCACCCTTTTCCTCCTCGCGCCGCAGCTTGTTCTGGTCGAGGAACGCAGGATTGAAGACCTCGGCCCCCTTCATTTTGCCGGCGTCGCCCGCCGCCGCGCCGTCGAAGTTGCTGCCCAGGTCGTCGACGATATTCTTCGACCGCGTCACGCCCTGCTTGCTCCAGGCGGAATTCAGCCGCGAACGGTTGTCGGCCTCTTCGCCGCGCTGCTGCTGAGCCAATTCGGACTGGGCCTGCTGCTCGGCCCGGCCGAGCAGGGTCTCATTCCGCAAATCGGCGTCGAGCTGTTTGAGGTTGTTGGCGGCCTGGTACTGGCGGTTGTAGTCGAACATCTGCCGCGACTGCTTGAGGTTGGCGGCGGCCCGGACCTTCGTGAAGTCGTTCGCGCTCGACAGGGCCTCGGTGGCCTCGCGAATCCGCTCGCTCAGATACGCGTGAAAGCCCTTTTGCAGCTCCTCCTCTTCGAGGACCCGCCGCAGCGTGCCGCCGAAGTTGAACCACTGCTGCGATTCGGGCAGGAGCAATCGCACCTGGCTCAGCTCGACGCCGACGCTTGTCTCGCGGATCAGCGGAAAATCGACGGGGGCCAGTCCGTGGATCGCCGGCAGCTTGCCGCCGTACTTCAACTCGACAAGGTAGTCCCCCTCGCCTTCGCCCGTTTTGACGAGCGGAATGCGGACCACGTGCGCCAGCGGCGGCACGGTCTGCACCGGCTTCACCGGTTCGCCGGCGACCTGTACGGTCCACAGCCGCGCGCCCGCGGGAAGCGTGACTTCCAGGAACTGCTCTTCGGCGTTCGTCAGGCGGTATTGCACCAAGGCGCGATACGCGCCCGAGGCATCGACCACCAGCAGCGTCGTGCCCAGGCCGATGCGGGCCCGCGGCCGCTCCGCCTGCTGCCGCTCGACCGTGGTGAACGAGAGGTTCGGCTGCGGGGCATTGTCGAGGGCCGAGTAGGCCTGCGTCACGCTCTCGCCCAGCACCGCGGCCAGGTCGCGCCAGGCCTGCTGCTGCCGGTTGATCGGCTCCAGGCCCGCGGCGTCGTTGGGCCCGATCACCACTTCGTCGCGGCCGGCGTTTTCGATCGCCACCAGCCGGCGGTCGGTGCGGCCGGTTTCAATCACGGGCAAATCGATCCGCTGTTTGCCCGAGGTCAGCAGCCGGTCGTGCTCCAGCAGCACTGAATACCGGCCGCGGACGTAATCCTGCAGTTCCAACCGGACGCGGACCATGCCCGCGGGCGGCGAGCCGGCAGCGCCCGTCGCGGTCTCGATCGTCTTCTGCTTGAGCAGCAGCGTCTTCAGCCGGGCCTTGGCCAGGTGCTGCGGCACGAGGAACGAGACGCGGCGGATGCCCGCCTGCTCGATCTGGAAGTCGATCAGAATGGTCTCTTCGATCGATCGCGGCGTGATTTTCACGTTGCTGATCGAGCGGGCCGAGACGATCGGCGTCCGCGGCGTCAGCGTGATCGTGGCGGAGTGACTGGGAACGCGATATCGCAGCACCGCCTTGGCCAGCGGCTGCTGCTCCCCCTTCATCCAGCCGGGCCCGCCGGTCAATGGCGCGGTGTCGGCATTGGTCACCTGGTCGAGCCGCACGTCGGTGTCCGGATCGGGCACCAGCACGATCTCGCCCTCCTGCTTCTGCACGTCCAAAATTTCCAGCCGCGGCAGAGGCAGACTTCGCGACGGCTGACCGGTTGCCGGCGCGGGAGCCGGCGGTGCTGGCGGCTGCGGCGGCGCGGCGATTTTCCCCAGCAGCGTCAGCGTGAACTGGTCGCTGCGGCCGTCGAGCAGGTAAACGGTGAGCAGCTGGCGGTTGTTGTCGGTCGTGATCGCCCATTCGAGGTCGCTCGGGGCCAGGCGGTCGAGCGAAAATCCCTCGGGCAGGTACAGCCGAACCTGATACAGCGGCTGGCCCTGCGGGCGGAAGGTGATGGCGGCGTCGAGCGTGGTGCCGCGTTCGGCCAGCTGGAGCGCCGCTTTGATGTCGGCGGTCGCGCCCTGCGGCATGCTGCTCGCGGCGAGCGCCAGGCGGAAGGGCGGCTTGACGAAGCGGAAGGTCTGATAGGGTTTCACGAGCAGCACGGCGGCGTCGGCGGCATCGGCCAGCTGCTCGACGGCCGCGGTCTGTCCGCCGGCGTCGGCTCGCACGAGACTGACGGCGGCAACCGTGCGCAAATCCAGCCGCGGGCTCTTGCGGACGGCGATCTCGCCCTGCTCCAGTGCGGCGCCTTCGACCTGGATCAGCGGGGCTTCGAACTCGGCCAGTTCGCCCTGGCCCACGCGGCCCCGTTTGGCCAGCTGCAAGGTCAGCGTCTCGCCGCCTTGCACGGGCTTGAGCAGCGTCACGTCGATCCGCTGCTTGTCGGCCTCCTTTTTGACGGTCCAGCCGCGGACGTTGTCGCCGGTGACCGATTCGATGAGGTAGTCCGCGGGGGCGGTCAGCGAGAAGGCGTCGCGGAAGGCCCGGCCGAACTCCAGCCGCACCTGCCACGCCACGCGGAGCGAATCTTCGCGGACGTCGAAGGCCACGCTGGAGCGGGCCGTGAGGGCCTGATCGACCATGCCCTCGGCGACTTTGGGACGCCACTGCAAGCTGAGCGAACCGTCAGTACTGAGCGCTGTCTCGATCTTCTCGTTGGCGGCCGTCGTGTCGAACGTCGCGCGGTCGGCGA
>DASRJB010000462.1:0-11275 GCA_035649715.1 Pirellulaceae bacterium | reverse complement strand
CTTCGTAGGTGAAAGGCCCGCGGCGCTTCTGCTCGCGAACGACCTTGAAGCCGCGCAGGCCCGCCCGTTCGGCCGCGCCGCCGGGAACCAGCGTCACGATCACCAGGCCGCTTTCGGTCTGTTGCACGCGGCTGATGCCGGCTTCGGGACGAATCACCTTTCCGGTCGTGATGAGCTGCGGCACGACCCGCTTGATCGTGTCGGCCGGGATCGCAAAGCCGACGCCGGTGTTTTCGCCGGTCGAGCTGGCGATGGCGGTATTCATGCCGATCAATCGGCCGCGGGTATCGAGCAGCGGCCCGCCGGAGTTGCCGCGGTTAAGCGCGGCGTCGATCTGGATGATCGACTTCATGGTGCGGCCGGCGCGAGTCTGCAGCGGGCGATTGAGGCCGCTGATGATGCCGGTCGTCATCGTCCGCTCAAATCCAAACGGGTTGCCGATGGCATAGACGATCTGCCCGACCTTCAGCCGCGACGAATCGCCCAGCTGCATCGGCACCAGCTGGTCCTGCGGAGCATTGACGCGAAGCACGGCCATGTCGTTCGGCGGATCGGATCCGACAACTGTCCCTTCGAACGACTCGCCCGTGTGCAGCGTGACGCGGATCTCCTGGGCCCCTTCCACGACGTGGTAGTTCGTCAGGATGTGCCCCTGCCGGTCGAGGATCGAGCCGCTGCCCGCGCCTTCGGCGACCTCGGTGAATAGCAAATCGCGCTGCGCCGCCCGGGTTGTGATGTGGACGACGCTGCGGTTGGCCCGCTCATAGACCAGGATGTTCGTGCGCTCTTCCGGCGCGAACTCGTCGAGGCCCGACGGCGCTGCGGAACTGATCGCAGGCGAAAGGCCGCCCGCGGGTCGACGCGACGAAGGCGGAACTGGGGGTGGCGGCAGCTCCAGAGTATTGCCCCGCGGCTGCCGGAGCAGCGGCTCTTGGGCCGTCGCCCGGCGGAAGACGCCCGTTTGATGCCAGGCCGTCGCGGCCAATGCGCCAACGGTGGCGGAGAGCAGGCAAAACAGGAGGGTGCGTTTCATGGCATTGTTGGAAAATCGAAGAACCAAAGAACCAAAAGAACCGAAAACCGAAGGTGCCGAACCTGCGGAAGTTGCCGCCATTTGGTTCTTTGGTTCTTCGGTTCTTGGAGCTTTCCCCGAACCACCCGGCATTATAAAGCGTCTATCTAATTGGTAGCCATTCCGATATCGTGCATGCGGTCTCGGAGCGGGCCGGACGGCCGCTGCCGGTTGTAGGGAATGCCTTGGCATTCCTTCCCGGGAGAGGAAAGTCCGGGCTCCACAGGACGAAGGTGGTCGCTAACGGCGACCGGCCGCAAGGCTCGGGAAAGTGCAACAGAGAGCAGACCGCCGCCGGCGAGCGATGGGCCCCCGTCTTTTTCGCTTGCCGCGGTAAGGGTGAAACGGTGCGGTAAGAGCGCACCAGCAGCCGGGGCGACCCGGCTGGCTCGGCAAACCCCACCTGGAGCAAGGCCAAGCAGAGCGTCCGCGGATGCGCAAGTGTCCGCGCGGGCCGGTCCGGCCCGATTCGGCGCTCGGGTAGGCTGCTCGAGACGCCGGGCAACCGGCGTCCTAGAAAAATGGCCGTCCTCCGCCGTCTGCAAGGGCGGCGGGGACAGAACCCGGCTTACAGGCCCGCTCCGAGACCGCTTTTTCGGCGAGCGGGAGGAGTCAGCCTCCCGATGTTTCTCCATTCTGTGCCAGTCAAGCTAATCGGCCGGCTGACTCACTCCGACGCAGCCGCTGCAATCTCTGCGTCGATCACCATGAGCAGCTTGCTGATGCAGAGCTGGTTCATGCTGGTGTTGCGATCGTGGGCCTCGGCCCGCAGCGACTCGTGCAGGCTCTTGGGCAGCCGCACGGTGATGACCCGCGTGGGCTCCTTGCCGTCGGCGGCCGCGCCGTTCCGCTCGCGGAGGCGGGCCAACATGTTCTGAATCTCGGCGTACTCGGCGGTCTTCTCGAACGCGGCGAGGTCGTCCGGGTTCGTGAATAGCTTCCGGATCAGGCCGTCCACGCCGAGCACTTCGCGAAAGAACGTGACCCAGTCGGGCTGATGGCTGAACATGTCAGCCGCGACACGATGGGCGGTCTGCCGGCGGTCTTCGTGGGCGAGCGGGGCGTGGGAGACGGGGGTTGCTACGGCCATTTCCATGTCTGGCTCCTTCCAAAACGGGTCGTAATTGGCGGGACAAAATCGGACTCGCTGCCCCCACGGGCGGCGATTTCCCAAAATCTGCGAATGGAGTCAAGCCCAGCTTGCAGGTGCTTGCACTGCTTGCACTTACGACGCGGCCGGCCCACGTGCTCAATTTCGGTCAGGCCTGCCTAGAGGGGCAGCAGAGGGCCGGGTGCCTGATTTTTAGGCAGGAGCCAAAGTCGCATTCGGCCAAGTGTCCAGCTAGCGGACGGCAGAAATCGGGCGAAGTTTCACACTGGGTAAACCTGTCGCCATATCGGGAGGGCGAAGTCCTGCTGAGCCGCGGCTTCACCCGCGGTTCGCGGCTCGGCGGGAGCCTCACCCTCCCTTTTCTTCACATCCTTGGCGCGTGGGGTCGAGCGGAAGTAGGCTGCGGCGGAACGGATTGGGCGCAGCTCCGTCTAATCGGCGTCGCGCCTCAGTGACAGCACCAAAGACCATGGCCTCCCGCTCCGTATTCAAAAACTCGGCCCTGCTCAGCGGCCTGGTGACGCAGGAGCAGCTCGACCAGGCCGTGGCTACAGCCGGGACGGGCCCAGGCGGCTCGCCCGCCCCCATGGTCGAAGTTGATGATGCTGCGCTGGCCCTGCGGCTGATCGAGATGGGCATCCTCACGGCCTACCAGGCGGACCAAATCAAGGCCGGCCGGACCAAGTTTCATCTCGGCCAGGGGGCCTACGTCGTCACCGACTTCATCGGCCAGGGCGGCATGGGGCAGGTGTTCAAGGGCGTTCACTGCGTCATGGGCCGCGACTGCGCGATCAAGGTCCTGCCGCTCCACAAGGCCACGCCCGAGGCGATCGCGAACTTCATGCGCGAAGTCCGGACGCAGGCGCAGCTCGATCATCCGAACCTCGTGCGAGCCTACGACGCCGGTCGCGACGGAAACACGCACTACCTGGTCGTGGAGTATGTGCCGGGAGTCGATTTGCGGCGGCTGGTCCGAGGACAAGGCCCGCTGACGCAGCAGCAGGCGGCGAGCGTCATCCTGCAGGCGGCCCGCGGCCTCGATTATGCCCACAAACGGGGCCTGGTGCACCGCGACGTGAAGCCGGGCAACATCCTGGTCACCGCCGAGGGTATCTCCAAGGTCTCGGACCTGGGGCTGGCGGGGTTCATTCACGACGCGGGCAACGACCCGCGCGCGGGGAAGATCGTCGGCACGGCCGACTATCTGGCCCCCGAGCAGATTCGCAACGCCGGCGACGTCACGCATCTTAGCGACATCTATTCGCTCGGCTGCACGCTCTACTACGCGGTCTGCGGCAAGGTCCCGTTTCCCGGCGGCAAGGCCAACGAGAAGGCCCGCCGGCACCTGAACGACACGCCCTGGCATCCACGGCGATTTAGCGCCGAGCTCAATGAGGAATTCGTCGATGTCATCGCCGACATGATGGAGAAGGAGCCCAAAGTCCGTATTCAAACGGCGGCCGAAGTCGTGGCCCGGCTGGAACTGTTTGCGGGCGAGGCATCGCCGATCAGCGCCAGGACGAACATCCGCTCGCCCTGGACCGCGCCGCCGCTGCCCGGCGGCTCGGACGACGACAAGGACGTGCTCCAAGACACCGACGGCGGCGACTTCTCGGCCAGCGGGGCCGAGGCCAGCACGAGCCAGAATTCGCAGGGCACTTCGGCAGTCGCGTCCGCCGGACACGAGACCCCCTCCTCCAAGAGTCGCCCCCGCCCCCTGCCGATGGCCCAGCCGCTGCAGCTCCCGGTGCTGACGCCGACCGCCATCGTGGCCCTGACCTTGATGATCTCGATTCCCGTGTCGATGCTCGTCGGGGCGCTCATCGGGGCGGTCGTGGCCTCGTGGTGGCGGTAGGGAATTCGCTGCGGGATTTTGTCGGCTGCGGGAACTCTTGAGGCAGTGATGACCGCTGCCGACCAATCGCCGCCTGCTGCACGCTCACCAGGACTCGACTGGGAGCGCTGCCTGCCGCTGCACGAGGGCTGGCTGCGGCGGGTGATTGCCGCCCGCACCGGCGAGCCACAATCGGTCGAGGAAGTCTGGCAGCAGGTCGCCTTGGCGGCGATCGAGCAGCGCTGGCCGCTGACCGATCCGGCCAAGGTCGGACCGTGGCTGCACCGCCTGGCGGTCATCGCAGCCGCTCGCTACTGCCGGCAACTGGGCCGGCAGCGGCGGGCCGTGCAAGGGCTGGCCGCCGCGCGGCATTCCGGCGGCGGCGCCGCCGCTGCGCCCGATCCGCTGCGGCTGTTGATGCGCCGCGAACGGGTCCAGTTGACGCGGCAGGCGCTCGTGGCCATCGCGCCGCGGGACGCTGAAATCCTCCTGCTGAAATACGGCGAGCGCTGGAGCTATCGCCAGATCGCCGAGCACTTGGGCATTACCGACCGGGCCGTCGATAGCCGGCTGCTGCGGGCGCGCGATTCCCTGCGCCGAGCGCTGGCTGCCTTGGGAATTGATGAGGACGAACCATGAATACAAAGTTTACGCTCGACGACGCCATGCGGGCGCAGCTCGATCGCCTGGTGGCGGGCGAACTGCCCGAAAACGACCGTCGGAGCCTGCTCGCCTGGCTCGACGAAGACGCCAGCCGCTGGCGGAACTGCGCGCTGGCATTTCTGGAGGCCCAGACCTGGGAAGCAGCAAGCGCAGGCTGGCCGGCGGCGATGAAGGCAGCACCCGCGCCGATTAACAGCATCCAAAACCAGTCGAGCCTGTCCTGGCAACGACTGCTGACGCTGGCGGCAGCCGCCGCTGTGCTGTTTTTCGCAGGCCACTTGTCGGCGCGCGTTTGGCGGCCCCCGGCCGCGCCGCAGCGTGAAGTCGCGCAGCCGACTGGGCCGCAGGGCCAAAAAGGACCGGTGCTGGCGAGCGTACCGGTTCGCACGAATCCCAGCCTGCCGGCCACGCTGCAGATCGCCGTGTCACCCGTTGCGGACGATGCGCCGGCGGCTCCAGCACTGTCCGACTACGAACGCAAGCAATGGGAGAAGAGCGGCTTCGATGTGCAGGAAGAGCTCCGCTACCTCCCGGCCCGGCTTCCCGACGGCACGCCGGTGCTCGTGCCGGTCAACAAGCTGCACGTCAAGCTCAAGTCCAATCGCTTCTCCTAGCCTTTCCCCGATTCAGCAATCTCCTCAAGGAGTCCGACCATGATTCGAACGTTCTCTCTCGTCGCCTGCCTGTTGTCGGCCTGTGCGGCTGTCGCCTGGAGTCAACAGCCGCGGCCAACTCAGCCGGTCGAGGCCAAGGCCGCTTCGGAATTGTCTGCCCAACTGGTCGCGGACGACTTGGCCCGCTACGTGGATTATGCGCTCATCGACATGTCGAAGTCCTTGATTGCCGATAATGGGCTGGGAATCGACGTCGCCCCGCCCGAGGCGGCCCTGCGGGCGCAGCTGGGGCTGGACGAGGGCGCGGGCCTGGTGGTGACGAGCGCTCCGGAAGAGTCGCTCGGCGCGAAGGCGGGCCTGAGAGTCCACGACGTGATTTTGAAGTTTGGCGATCAGCAGTCCGGCGAGATCGAAAAGCTCAAGGAGTGGCTGGGCGCCGCCGACGGCAAGGTGGTCACGCTGAAAGTCCTTCGCGGAGGCAAGCCCCTGGAGATTCAGGTCATGCCCAAGAAGCCGGAGTCGGCCAGGGTTCGCGTGCGAAAGCTCACCGACCTGGCCGAGGGCTGGAAGCACCTGGCGGTTGCCAGCCAGGAGCGATACCGCATCGGTGTTTCGCTGTCGGAGGCCGACGACACGTTGCGGGCCCAGCTGCGGCTCGCCGCTGGGGAAGGGCTCGTCGTCACGGAGGTCATCAAGGACAGTGCCGCGGCCGCGGCCGGCATGCAAGTCAACGACGTGCTGACGGTGCTCGACGGCAAGCGGCTGACGACCGTCGATGCTATCAATGCCCAGGTCCAGGAGATCAAGGACCGCTTGGTCGATTTGCGGCTGCTGCGGGCCGGTGAGGAGCGGATCCTGCAAGTTGCGCCGCGGAAGTCGGTCGAGGCGGCGTTTCACGACCGCGCGGTGCGGTATTGGGACATGCAAAGCTGCCAGAAGTGCCACGCCCAGCCCTTTGACGATGCCCAGGCCGCCCACCTGATGATGAAATGGAAGCTCGGCGCGCACCATTCGGCGTGGACCGACGGCGAGCAGCTGCACCTTTATGGAAAACTATTTAATCTGAATGAGAAGCCCGCGGCGGAGGGAGATTCGCAGAAGCAGCTCGAGGTGCTCAAATCGCAGCTCGCCGAGATGCAAAAGACGCTGGCGGCGCTGGAGTCGTCGCTCGCCGCCAGCAAGGAAGAGCAGCCACAGCCCCAGGAGAAGAAATAGCCACCCTGGCGGAAGCGCGGCCCAGCGCGCATAAAATAAGGCAGGTTTCCGCGAGATAATTGCGAAAACCTGCCGGATGAGAATAAGAGCGATGACTTGGGTTGATTAAAGCCCAAGTCGCCCTGGTTTGCCAAGGGCAGCTCCAAGAATTTCCATCGACTGGGAGACACTCATGAGCTTGTCGCGCGGCCGATTGGTTCTCGCTTCGACGTTGCTGGCCGTCTCCTGCCTTGCCGCGCGGGCCGAAGATCCGCGAGCCTGGGCGACAAAGCACGAGGGCGAGCTGGTCGAGCTGTACCAGCATTTTCACGCCCACCCGGAATTGTCGTTCGAGGAAGTGGAAACGGCGGCCCGCGTCGCGAAAGAGCTGCGGGCTCTCGACATTGAAGTGACCGAGAAAGTTGGCCGGCTGGGCGTCGTCGGCATCCTGAAAAATGGGGCCGGGCCGACGGTCATGATCCGTACCGACCTCGACGCCCTCCCGGTGACGGAGCAGACCGGTCTGGCCTACGCGTCGAAGGTGAAGGTCAAGAGCGACGCCGGCGAAAGCGGCGTGATGCACGCCTGCGGCCACGACATTCACATCACGAACCTGATCGGCACGGCCCGCTGGCTGGCGGCCCACAAAGACCAGTGGCGCGGCACCGTCATGTTCCTCGGGCAGCCGGCGGAGGAGCGCGTCGGCGGGGCCAAGGTGATGCTGGAAGACGGGCTGTTCACGCGGTTTCCCAAGCCGGACTATGCGATCGCCCTGCACTGCGCCTCGAACCTGGCGACCGGCAAGGTCGGCGTGACGCCCGGCTATGCCCTGGCGAACACGGACAGCGTCGATATCACCATGGTCGGCCGTGGCGGCCACGGAGCCTACCCGCACACGACGATCGACCCCATCGTGATGGCGGCCCAGCTCGTCCTCGACTTGCAGACGATCGTCAGCCGGGAGATCAAGCCGCTGGAGCCCTGCGTGATCACGGTTGGCTCGATCCACGGCGGCACCAAGCACAACATCATCGGCAATGAGTGCAAGCTGCAGCTTACGGTCCGCAGCTACACCGACGAGGTCCGCGAACAAATGAAGGCCGCCATCGTCCGCAAGGCCAAGGCCGTGGCCGCCGGGGCCGGAGCGCCCGAACCGAAAGTCGCGTTCATCGACGGCACGCCGGCCATGTTCAACGACGAAAAGCTAGCGGCCCGTCTGCACGCCGTGTTTGTGAAGGAGCTCGGCGCGGCCAACGTCGAGACGCCCGAGAAGGAGCTGGGCGGCGAAGACTTCAGTATGTACGGCCGCGCCGGCGTGCCGATCCTGATGTTCCGCCTCGGCACCGTGGAGCCGCAGCGGCTGGCCCGCCTGACGCAACTCGGCCAGGAGCCGCCGTCGCTCCACTCGCCGCTCTATTATCCCGACGCCGAGCAGTCCCTGATTACCGGCGTGCAGACCACGGTCGCCGCGACACTCGAGCTGCTCAAGAAGTAGCGGAATGAAACCGCACAACGTCGCCTGGCTGCTGGCTTACCTCGCAGTGCTCGCGCTGGTGGTCGGCGGACTGATCTACGGCCGCGCGCAAGCGCTGGCGATCTATGGCTCCGAGCATGCCCAGGCTGATTGGGACCAGTGGCGCGCTCGCGCAAAGAAAACGGCGACTCAGCCCGGGCCCGTGAAGCGTCGCGAGCCCAAAAGCGCCGAGCCGCCGGCACTGGTCCTGATGCGGGACTATTTTCTCGTCTGCTCCTTGCTGGCCGTGCTGCTCTCCAGCGTGCTGTTTGCTACGTTCATGTTCTTCATTCGCGGAGCGATGAGCTCTCCCGGCTCGCGACTCCCAACTCCCGACTCCTGACTCGCGACCCCAGACTCCCGACCCCCGCCCCCGGCCCATGATCGACCTCAAAGGCCACTCGGCTCTCGTCACCGGCTCGACCAAGGGCGTGGGCCGCTCGATTGCCGAGGCCTTTGCTGCTGCCGGTTGCCATGTGGTGCTGCACGGCCGCCAGCGCGACGCCAACGCCGAGGAAGCGCTAAGCGCCTGCCGCAGCAAGGGTGTGCACGCCGACTATGTCATCAGCGACTTGATGGGCGAAACGATTCCCGCCGTCGATGCGCTGTTCGCGTCGGCGATCCACGCGCTCCCGCAGATCGACATCCTCGTCAACAACGCCGGCACCTACATCGACAAGCCCTTCCTGGAGATGGACTGGCAGACCTACGACCGCACAATGCGGCTGAACGTCGCCGCGCCGTACTTTCTGACGCAGCGGTTTGCCCAGCACTGGATCGCACGGCAGGTCGCCGGCCGCGTGCTGATGATCGGCTCGATTAACGGGCGGCTCGCGGAGCCGACGCACTCGTGCTACGACTCGTCGAAGGGCGCGATCGACGCGCTTGTTCGCTCGCTGTGCGTTTCGCTCGCGCCCTACAACATCCGCGTCAACGGCCTGGCGCCGGGCCTGGTCCGCACGCCGCTGACACAGGTCATCGACCGCGACGAGCGTTTTCGCCGCTGGATGGAATTGCATACGCCCAATGGCCAGGTTCCGCACAGCGACGTCTGCGGCTCCGGCGCGGTCTATCTGTGCAGCGACGACGCCTGGCACGTTCACGGTCAGATGTTGCTGGTCGATGGCGGCATGAGCGCCTGGCAGCAGCCGGACATGCCGGATAGCTGGCAATGAGAACCGCAAATGTCGGTCAAGGCGCGACGGCCCCGGGCGGCGTGCAGAGTTCTAAGTAGTGTCCGTCAGGGTCGATGATGAAGAGTTGGAGCGCGCCGTCGGGCCGGGTGCGACGGGGCAGGAACGTTACCCCCAGCTCGGTCAGCCGCTGCTCCCAGGCGTTGAAGTCATCCACCAAGAGCGCAAAGTGATTGCCGCGGTTGTGCGAAACGACCTCCTTCGTCCGCTCGCCGATCAGATGCAGCTCCTGATCGACGCCCAGCCGAAACCACGCGCCGGGAAAAGTGAACGCCGGCCGCGGGATCGGCGTCAGCTGCAGCACGTCGCGGTAGAACTGCACGCTGCGTTCTACGTCGGCGACGTGCAAAGCGACGTGGTTGAGTTGGGCGATGAGCACGTGGCAGTGAGTCGTGAGTGGTCGGCGGTGAGGGGTGGCGATTATTATGTCACACCTGGCCGGCCGGCGGCCATTTACCGTTGGGCAATATCATTCCGGGAGATTTTCATGCTGCTGACACGGCTTTTCGGATGTCTGATCCTGTCTGCCCTGCTGTTGAATGCCGCCGTTGCCGCGGACTGGCTGCAATTCCGTGGAACGGCGGGTCAGGGCATCAGCACCGAAACGGGCCTGCCGACGACCTGGTCGGCTAGTGAGAACATCGTCTGGAAGACCGCTGTTCCGGGCGCTGGCACGTCGAGCCCGATCTTCGTCGGCGACAAGATCTTCCTCACTGCTTATCGCGGCTATAACGTGCCCGGCGAAGGCGGCGGCGACATGAGCCAACTGGAGCGGCTCGTGCTCTGCCTCAATCGAAAAGACGGCAAGCTCGTCTGGTCAACGCCCGTGCCGTCGAAGCTGCCAGAACAAGAGACGATTCGTGACGACCACGGCTACGCTTCCAGCACACCCGTCAGCGATGGCCAGCGACTCTATGTCTTCTTCGGCAAGGCCGGCGTTTTCGCGCTGGACCTGGCGGGCAAGATTCTCTGGCAGGCCGACGTGGGGGACGGGCTCAACTACTGGGGCAGCGCCGCCTCGCCGATCCTGCACGGCAACCTGGTCATTGTGAACGCCAGCGTCGAGAGCCAGTCGCTCGTCGCCATCAATAAGAACACCGGCAAGGAAGTCTGGCGGGCCCGTGGGATCAAGGAGTCGTGGAACACGCCGATCGTCGTCAAGACTGCCGCCGGCAAGCCGGAGGTTGTCGTGGCGATCATGGGCGATGTGCTGGGATTCGATCCGGCGTCCGGCGAGGAGCTTTGGTCGTGCGACACCGACATCGGCTGGTACATGGTGCCCAGCCTGGTGGCCGAGAAAGACGTCGTGTATTGCATCGGCGGCCGCGGCAGCGGGGGCGGGCTGGCGGTGCGCGTCGGCGGACGGGGCGATGTGACCGATACGCATCGCCTCTGGATTGCTCAAAAAGGCTCGAACGTCTCGTCGCCGCTCGTGTACGGCGGCCATCTGTACTGGGCCCACGAGTCGCTGGGAATCGTCTACTGCGCCAACCTGGCCACGGGCAGGGTGGTGTATGAAGAGCGGCTGCCGCGGGCCGGTCAGTTCTATTCGTCGCCCGTGCTCGCCGACGGCAAGATTTACTACACGACCCGCAATGGCCGCACGTTCGTGGTCGCCGCCCAGCCGAAGTTCGAGCTGCTGGCGACGAACGACCTCGGCGAGCGGAGCACCTTCAACGCCTGCCCCGTCGCCGCCGACGGCCGGCTGTTCATCCGATCTGACAAGACGCTGTACTGCCTGGATCAGTTGCGGTAGCAAACGCAGCCGCCAGCTCACAAGAACTTTTGATACGCCTGCACGGCGAGTTCGTCGCATCGGTCGTTTTCCGGATGGCCGCTGTGGCCGGCAACGCGAGTGAACTTGACCTCATGTTTGGCGAGCAGCTCGTCAAGCTGCTGCCAGAGCTCGGCGTTGGCGACGGGCTTTAGCTTGCCCTTCTCGCGCCGCCGCCAGCCGTTGCGCTTCCAGCCGGGCATCCACTCCGCGAGGCCCTTGCGGACGTATTCGCTGTCGGTGAACAGCTCGATGCGGCAGGGCCGCTTGAGGGCGGACAGCCCTTCGATCGCGGCTTGCAGCTCCA
>DASRJB010000461.1:0-5360 GCA_035649715.1 Pirellulaceae bacterium | reverse complement strand
TCGTAGCCGACGCTGCCAGCGTCGGCGTGTCACTAATCCGCCGCTGCTGGCCGCAGCGGCTACGGGCTGGTCGCCATGAGCGAGCAGGTAACGCGCGGGAACCTGCCGCATTGGTATCGGCCCGGTTTCGCTCATTTTGTGACCTACCGACTCGCTGGCAGTATTCCGAATGAGGTCCTCCGGGAGCTGCGCGACGAGTATTCGGCGCGGCTCAAGTCGAGGCCGCCGGCTGGCATGGATCGCGCTGAACACAAAGCGAAGGTCCACCGATTCATGTTCGGAAAATACGATCGCGTGCTGGACGGACAGGCCGCGATCAGCTGGTTAGCTGACGCGCGCCTTGCACAAATAGTTCGCGAAAATCTCTATCACCATCACGGCACGAAATACGAGTTGCTCGCGTACTGCATCATGCCCAATCACGTACATGCAGTGCTCCAGCCACTGGAAGGAGTCGTCGCTGCCGTAGGCGACGCTGCCAGCGTCGCCGAGCAATTGGAAACGCCTGATCGATACAGCGTGCTTAGCAAGATCATGCACAGCCTCAAGAGCTACACAGCCAATCGCGCGAATGAGCTGCTGGGACGGTCGGGTGTCTTCTGGCAGAAGGAGTCTTATGACCATTGGATCCGCGATGCCGACGAGCTGGAGCGGATCGTCGCATACGTCGCGAGCAATCCAGTGAAGGCAGGACTGTGCGACCAGTCGCGGCGGTGGCAGTTCTCGTCGGCTTACGATCGATATCAACGGGACGGGTCGGAATCTGCACTCGTCGGCTGGCTGCGCGACGATTGGCGGACGACACCGTAGCTCGACGCCGCCAGCGTCGGCGTGCCACTCGTAAACCGCTGCTGGCAGCAGCGGCTACGGCGGTTACGGCCTTGTTCCATTTGCCGCAACGCCTTAGGATGCTGGAGGTTACGGTGTTTTGCCGCGGGGAGGGTGTGCGTTGCTGGCATACTTCTGGTTGCTATTGGCCCAGGGGGGCGATGCGGGTGGCGGTGCCGCGCCGGCGGGCGGAGCCGCCGCCCCTGGCGGTGCCGCGGGTGGCGGCGGCCTGTTCGAGACCCTCTTCGGCGGCAGCATGATCCTGCCCTTGGTCGCGACGATGGCCCTGATGTACTTTCTGCTGATGCGCCCGGAGCAGAAGCGGAAGAAGGAGATGGCCGAATTGCTTGCCAACCTCAAGAAAAACGACAAGGTCGTGACCATCGGCGGCATTTTGGGGACGGTCGTCTCCGTCTCGCCCGAGGCCAAGTTCGTAACGATCCGGGTGGATGAGGGAACCAAGATCCGCATCCTCCGCAGCGCCATTTCCCAGGTCGGCGGCCCCGACGAGGCGGAGCCCGACGTCAAACCGGCCGCCTAGCGGGGCTTCGCCTCGCGGCCAAATTCTTCCTTCTTCTTTGGCGGGATGCTTGCGATGAACGTTTTTCATTGGCTCCAATCCCTGAGCCCGATCCTGGCCGAAAATCGCTACCGGCTGATCGACTTCGACTGGCCGCCGATCCTGCCCGATTCGCTCAACGTCGCCAGCTTTCCGGCGGTCCTGCTGGGCCTGATCGTGGTCTCGTTCGTGCTCGGCTGGCTGTTCGAGCGGGCCACGCGGTTGAAGGATTACGGCTGGAAAGTCGGCCTGATCCTCGCCACGACGCTGGTCTCGACCTTTGTCGTGCTGTTCGGCAACTTTCGCCTGGGTCCCGACCTGAGCGGCGGCATCATCCTCGTCTATGAGGTCGATAAGCGGGCCACGGCCGAGATGAGTCGCAAAGGCAAGAGCGACTGGGAGATGGGCCAGCTCCTCACCGTCATCCGCAGGCGGCTGAACCCCGACGGCCTGAAGGAAATCGTGGTGCGGCCGTTCGGCCAGCAGCAGGTGGAGATCGTCGTGCCGGAGACCGATCCCCTGGAGGTTCAGAAGATCAAGGAGCTGATCAACACCGCGGGCGTCCTGCAGTTCATGATCGTCGCCGGCGAGACCAATGACGACAACGATCTGGTCGAGCTGGCCAAGACCCACGCCGAGCGTCCTGACCAGGAGCGGCTGAAGCGCGAAGTGCTGAACGAGAACGGCGAGCGGGTGGGCTTTTGGGCCACCCTGGCCCGCGAGGATCCCAAGCCGGGCGAAACCGATCCGCCGTTCCGAGGTCTGGAGCTCATCCAGACCGCCATTCTCCGCGGCACGGGCAACGGGCAAATCCTGGACCTCACGCAGCAGGAGCGCAACACCTATGCCTTTAACGAGCCGCTGTTCAAGGCGTACCTGGCCCAGCACGGCCTGCGCGACGTGGACGTACTGCTCAAATTCGACGCCGACTTCGACGTTCGCGGCGACGACCTGAGCAGCTCCGCGGCCTCGATCGACCATGAGACGTTCAGCCCGTGCATCCATTTCACGATGACGACGGGCGGCAGCAACAAGATGGGGTTCCTGACCCAGAACAACCTGCAGCGAAAGCTGGCGATCGTGTTCGACAGCAAGCTGCTCTCGGCCCCGGTGATTCGCAGCAAGATCGACACCAACGGCCAGATTACTGGCCGCTTTACGCAGGAAGAGGTCGATTTCATCGTCGGCATCCTCAAGAGCGGCAGCATGCCCGTCGTGATGCAAAAGCAGCCGACGAGCGAGAACCAGATCGGCGCGATCCTGGGCCGCGACACGATCGAGCAGGGGAGCTGGTCGGTTGTGGTGGCTCTGGGCCTGATCCTGCTGTTCATGGTCCTGTACTACCGCGTGTCGGGCGCGATCGCGTCGTTCGCCCTGGCCCTCAACCTGCTGCTCACCGTGGCGATCATGGTGCTGCTGCAAGCGCCGTTCACGCTGCCCGGCCTGGCGGGCCTGGTGCTGACGGTCGCCATGTCGGTCGATGCCAACGTGCTCATCTCCGAGCGGATGCGAGAAGAGCTGGCCAAAGGGGCGACCCTGCGGATGGCCATCCGCAACGGCTTCGACAAGGCCCTCTCGGCGATCATCGACGGCAACCTGACGACGTTTTTCACGGCCCTCGTGCTGTATGCCATCGGCACTGACCAGGTCCGCGGCTTCGGCATCACGCTGATGCTGGGCAACGTCACGAGCATGTTCACGGCCATCTTCTGCGCCCGCGTGCTGCTCGACATCGGCGAGCGGACCCGCTGGCTGAAGACGCTCCGCATGGCCAGCTTCCTCACCAATCCGCAGATCGATTGGGTCAAGTTCTTCGCCCCCGCGGCTGTGGCCTCCGTCATCCTGATTGTCGTCGGCATCGTCGCCACGGTGGCCCGCGGCCGCGGCCTGTTTGATATCGACCTGGCCGGCGGGACCTCGGCGACGTTTATTCTCAAGGAGCCGACCCCCGAAACCGAAATCCGCCAGAGGCTGGAAGCGGCCTTCAAGGGCATGATCGATGAAGCGACCAACACGCGGGTCGATCACAACGTCTATCAGTTCAAGGTCAACACCGAGCGGGACCAGACGGTCTATAAGGTCGATAGCTCGCTGGAGTCGGTGGACAAGCTCAAGGAGACGATCCGCAACGCCCTGAGAGCCAAGGACGGCAGCGACCTGCTCAAGACCTACAACATGGAATTGAGCACAGTCACCGAGGTGTCCACGGAGAAACCGCCGCCGTCGATTTCCGCGCCGCCTGCGATCGGTGCGCCCCCGGCGGGCGGTCCGGCCTTGACGCCTCCTGCGGGCGCGCCGCCAGCGGAAGCACCGCAGACCGGCACGCCGGCCGAAGCGCCGCCGGCCAAGGCCCCCGCAGCGACGCCTGACGAGAAGTCGAAGAAGACCAGTGAGCCTGCGCCCGGAAAGTCCCCGGAGACCACCGAACCGAAGAAAACCGAAGAGGACGCCAAAGCGAAAGATTCCTCCGAGTGCGACCCCGCGCAGGAAGCGAAGTCCGCCGAGCCCGCCAAGACCGACCAGGAAAAAGCCGAGCCCGCCAAAACCGAGACTAAAGCCGACCAGGAGAAGACGGATGCGGCGAAGACGGAGCCGCCCAAGGCCGCCGAAGCGCCGCCCGCCGCAGCGGGCGCGACGAAAGCCGCGGATGCTGCGAAAGCCGGCGAGCCGCCGCCTGCGGCGACATCTCCAGCAGGCACGCCGTTGGCGACCGAGCCGCCCCTCCCGGGAACTCCCGTCGAGGCCCCGCTCAAGCCCCTTCCCAAGACGAAGGTCACCGCTCACCTCAAGTTCCCGGGAACGCCGCTTTCCGGCTTTGCCCTCCACGATCGCATCGTGGCCAGCGGCCGGGCGGCGATCGGCCGCGAGGTGAACGTCCTGGTGAAAAACCCGCAGTGGGACTCGCACGACAACTCGACCTTTTCCGAATGGGACGTCGAAATTACCGGCGTCACGCAGGAGCAGGGCGAGAAGATTCTTCAGAACATGAAGGAGACGCTGCGCAAGGAAGTGATCTGGCAGACGTCGAACAAGATCGGCGGCCAGGTCTCGGCCGATACGCGCTGGCGAGCCTTGGGCGCCTTGGCCGTCAGCCTGCTGATCATCGTGGCCTACGTCTGGTTCCGCTTTCAGCGCGTCGCCTGGGGACTGGCGGCGGTCGCGGCCCTGGCCCACGACGCCCTGGTGATGCTCACCTGCATCGCCCTCAGCTACTGGTGCGCCAGTGCGCTGGGCTTCCTCGGCGTCGAGGAGTTCAAGATCAGCCTCTCGGTCGTGGCCGCGTTCCTGGCCATTCTCGGCTATTCGGTGAACGACACGATCGTCATCTTCGACCGCCTCCGCGAGATTCGCGGCAAAAGCCCCGACGTCACGCGGCAGATGCTCAACGACGCCGTCAACCAGACGCTCAGCCGCAACATCATCCTGGCCGGCATCACGGTCACGGTCGTGGTGATCCTGTACGTCTTCGGCGGACCGGGCATTCACGCCTTCGCCTTCGCCCTGATGACCGGCGTGATTTCCGGCTGCTACACGACGCTGGTCATCGCCGCGCCGCTCTTGCTCTGGCTGCTCAACCGGGGCGCCGTGCAATCGACTGGGAAAAAAGTCGAGAAGCGGGAAGGAGTGGCCGCCTAGTCGTTGACGACGCTGCCAGCGTCGCCGCCAACATTCCGTGTGAGATCCCGCCATGGCAACCGCCAGCGAGCTGGACGATTGGCGGCGCAGCCGGCGGCAGTCGCTGCGGGCGCTGCCCGGTCACGCGGTCTTTGTACTCGCGCTGACGGCTGTGCTGCTGGCGCTCCACTGGCTGCTGGGCCTTTGGATTTCGGCCTGCCTCGCGATATTGGCCCTCGGCTCGTTCAGCCTGGCCGGCGACCTGATCAACATCATCTGGGTCAGCCGCCGCATCGCCCAGGCCGAGCGCCGCCAGCGGCTCTAGATCGGCCGCGCTGTCGTCAAGATGGCCGAAAAA
>DASRJB010000460.1:0-9689 GCA_035649715.1 Pirellulaceae bacterium | reverse complement strand
CACGAGGACGCCGATGATGGCGATGACGACGAGCAGCTCGACGAGCGTGAAGGCGCGACGAGAGCCGCGCGGGCTGTCTGAATAGACCATGAGCAAGACTCCGGAACGAACCGTGAACAGACGCTGAGCGCCGCACTCTTCCTGTTTCGTAGCGCCAGCATTATCCCGCGCGCAGGCGATAACGCAAGCTTAACAATCCGCGAAGTGGACGTCAGGTGTGACCAGGCCGGCTCCGGCCGCAGGCACACCGCCCGTCCTATCGTTCCGAGGCAGAATTCGCCGAGGCAGCCAGCGCCTTGGTGATGGTCACGTCGGAGGCGAAGACGACTTGTATGCCGCCAGCGCCGGGGCCGGTGTAGGTGCGGCCTTTGGCCGAAACGGCGTCGCCAGCGCCGATCAGGGCCAGGCTGCTGGAATCGACGTTGACCTTCGGTTCATCAGCCAGCGTAAACGTCAGCTTGCGAAGCTTCCCGGCGGGAAGCTGAACCTGAATCCGGTTGGCGGTGAGTTTGACGACCTTCGCCGTCACCGTCCTGAGCTTGTCGGCTTCGATCTGGGGCCAGCGGAAATTGGCATCGGGCGTGACGACCTCCAGGCTGTCCACGGGATCGACACCCATCCCGTGCGCATCGACGCGGCCTATAAACCGCACGATCATCTCCGGCTTGAGTTGCCGGATCGTCATCGGCCCGCTGACGCTGACCTTGCTCACGCCGGCCGGATGCGTCACGACCAGCGTCTTTTTCCCCGCCGCGTCGGCGATGATCACGGTCCCGCTGCCGAGGCTGGCAGCTTGCCCCTGCACCGCCGCCTCCGGCAGCGCGTTCACGTTGACCTTGTTGTTCTTCAGCATCGTGTTGATCTCTTCCCGCGTGCCGACGCAGGCGCCGATCTTGAAGTAGCCCTGAAAGCGGTCCTCCTTCGCCTTGTCCTTGAAAAACGCCGGCCAGTTGAGCTTGCCATCCTGACCCACCGGCAGCGGATCGTCCTGCGTGGGGGCGTACGGGTTGTACTTGGGAAGCTGCCCGCTCGCAGTGCCACTCCAAGCGAGCACGCACAAAGCCAATCCCAGCGCCAGATTTCGCACAACACACCCCGTAAAAGTTTGGTCTCGGACGCCTGCTCCGGATTCCGTGTTAAACTGGGAAAGCTGCGCAGTCAAGTCCGAAGCCCGTCGGAAGCGCGAGTGGCGGTCGAACGTTCTTCGCCGGGTCGGGCAGCTCGGTGGCGAATAATTCGGCCGCGTTTTGCGAAAATCGCTAGCTTTTCCGCACTTTGGGCCGCGAATTGTTCGCCAATCTGCCTCGATATCTGGGGGTCTGGCGATCAATTCCCCGCCGCCGGCCGCAAGTGCCTTGTCGCGTCGGCAGTTACGAACGAAATGCGGGTGGCGAAAAATTCGCTGCTCAACCGCGCCTCGTATCGCAACCTGCGCCTGATGCACTCAGCACCCACGCCAACGCTGGCGACCGGCTACGCGTCGGTCGCCTGCCACGAATTTCCAAAGAACATCCGGCCGCCCGCTCACCGGGCGAAGTCAATTTTCCGTAGTGAACAGATTATAGCAAACGGCCCACGCCTCGAACCCTCATTGGAGGGGTGCTGGCGCGAAGAATTTTCAACTTCGTCGGAGAGCCTTAATGGCTCTCTCAGCGCCTTCGATTTTTTCATAGGTGCCACTCCAATGCTGGTCGTAGGTCCCGCCTGCCGGGCGGGACCTGGCAGCGCGGTGCGGTCGAATCTCGGCAACGTTCCTGGTCGCTACGCTTCCCTGAAGGCCCCTTCCGGCAGAAGGGGCCTACTTTGTTTCCGCCTGATCGTAGCTGAAACAGAACCCCAGTTTCCCCGCTTGGATAGACAGCCGGGCAATTCGCCCGGTGAACCAACCAAACACGAACCGGACCGGCGAAAGCCGTGTCCGTCGTTTGGACTGGACAGATGCCCGAGCGGTTAAAGGGACCTGTCTGTAAAACAGGTGGCATTTGCCTACGCAGGTTCGAATCCTGCTCTGTCCACTTACTTCACGCCGCGCGGTACAAGTCCGCCCGCGTTAGCGGCAATTCGGAGCGGCCGCGGGCGGCGTGCTTGCTGGCCACGACCTGGTAAATGCGGACCGAGCCGTCGAGAAACGCGAAGGAGACTCCCGCCAGATAGGCCACCCACAGCCGGTAGCGCTCGGGGCCGACCATCGCAATCGCCTCGTCGCGGCGGGCGCTCAGTCGCTGGCACCAGAGCCGCGTCGTCTGGGCATAATGCTCGCGCCAGTCCTCCACGTCGTGGACCTCAAAGCGGCTCGCTTCGAGCGACTCGCAGGTGTGACCGATGTGGTCCAATTCGCCGCCGGGGAAGATGTATTTCAAAATCAGGCGGTGCTCGGGCCGGACGCGGTGAAAGCCGCGCTTCGTTCGCTTGGCCGGCCGCGTGATGCCGTGATTCAGCAGGATACCGCGGTCCCGGAGCAGCGACTGGATCTTGCCGAAATAGGCCGGATAGTTGGCGATCCCCACGTGCTCGTACATGCCGACGCTGGCGATCTTGTCGAACTTGCCCGCCAGTGTCGTATAGTCCCGCAGCTCCACCGTGACCCGGTTTTCCAGACCCAGCCGGCGAATCCTGGCCTGGGCATATTCGCACTGCGGCTGCGAGAGCGTCACGCCGTGGGCTTCGACTCCGTACTTTTGCGCCGCGTAGCAGACCAGACCGCCCCAGCCGCAGCCGATGTCGAGCAGCCGCTCGCCCGGCTGCAGGCGGAGCTTGCGGCAGATCATCTCCAGCTTGTCGTGCTGGGCCTGTTCCAATGAGTTGTTCCAGTCGCTGAAGTAGCCGCAGGAGTACTGCATCTGCGGATCGAGAAACAGCTCGTAAAAGTCGTTGCCCAGGTCGTAGTGGAACTGGATATAGTCGCGGTTGTCCCGCGCGGCCGAGGCGCGGGCCAGGTGGTTGCCCGCATAAGCGTGCTGCGGCCGGGCCTCGTCTGCCCGGGAGAAGAGGAACGGCACCGCGCTTTTGAGCAGCAGGCCCAGGCTGAGCTTTTTCAAGCGCTGGCGCGATTTCTCGACGCGGAGCGCCTGGAACAGCTCGATCATGTCGCCGCCGTGGACCTCGATGTTTCCCGTGGCGTAGTGCCGCAGCAGGTTGTCGAGCGTCGGCCAGCGGAGCAGCGAGCCAATCACGCCCGGCCCGCGGATTTCAATGACCAGACGGCCGTCGGCGCTGTGCCCCAAGGGGACCTGCGAGCCATCCCAGAGTTGCACGCTGACGCCGGCATCGAGCACTTCCGCCAGTTGCGTCAGCACCGTCCGCGCCGCCGACAGCTGCCGCGCCGAATCGCCCAGCGAGAACATCTTGAACATACGAGCCTCCAGCCGTCACAACTTCGCGCGGCGACTTCCAGCCGCCGAGGGATCGGAACGCTCCCGACGGTGTGGGGATTTAGCAAAGCAGGGCAATCACCGCAAGATTGACCGCTGCGGTTGGAAGCCGCTGCTATTTCTCAGCCGGGACGGTCCAGACGACGACCTTGCGGTCAGTCCGGGCCGTGAGGTCGGAGGCGCTAGAGGTGAGCAGGCGTGCGCCGTCCTCGGTAAAGCGGGCCTGAATGACCCACAGCGGGGCATCGAGCTCCTTCAAGCGCGCCAGGTCCTTGTCCCACAGGACGATCTTGCCCTTGCGGCCAGACGTGACCAGCACGTCGCCTTTCGGACTCCAATCGACGGAGTAGATTTCGTCGCAGCCCGAGACCGCCGCCCGCTGCGGCTGACCGGTGGCCATGTCCCAGACGACGACCATCCCGTCTACGTAGCCGGCGGCGAGGGTCGTGTTGTCGGGGCTGAAGGCGATCTCCTGGGTCATCTTGCGATCCAAGGTGTGGAGCAGCTTGCCCGAGTCCACTTCGAAGACCTGCGTCTGGTGGTTGCGGTTGCCGACGGCCAGCAGCTTGCCGTCCGAGCTGAAGACGGGCATCAGCGCACCGGCGCCCGATTTCTCTAACTTCCGAACGAGCTTGCCCGAGCGGTCGAAGAGCTGCATCTCAGAGAAGCCGGCGCCTTCGATAAGAGGATCCCAAAAGCTGCTGCCGATCGCCAGCAGCTTGCCGTCGGGACTGAACGCGGCGAAGCCGGGCGTCTTGCCGATCTCGATCTCCAATGTCGTTCCGGTGGCAGCTTCCTCCACGATGTAGGCCGTCTTGCCGCGCTCGTTCCACAGGAAGTGCTGGCCATCGCGGCTGATGGTGAAGTCGATCGGCTTGCGGCCCTCGGCGAGCTTCCGCAGCGGGCGAAAATGCACGTCGTCCACGACTTGCACGGAGTCGTTCCAATCAAGGAACGTCAATTCGCCGCGTCCCGGGCCGCGCAGGATCTTGTGCGCCCGCACCGGCAGCTCCGTAGCGGCGCTGACCTTGTCGGCATTGGCCGCGGAGATGGCAGCCTGAGCGTGCAGCCTGTCCGCGCCAGGCGCGAGCACCACGTACGCCAGCACGGCGACGACGAAACGGATTGCGCGGGTCATGCCTGGCCTCCGTAGTGGAGCCGACAGTCTAGACCGGAGAACGAAGCTCGCACCAGCGGGAAAAATTGGAACCTGCCAGCGGCGCAAGCGATGTTCGGCCTTCCGCGACGGCAGCCTGGGGGCTAGTGTGACGCGATGCGCATCGGATTGACCTATGACCTGCGGCAGGACTACCTCGATGCCGGATTCAGCGAGGACGAAACGGCCGAGTTCGACCGCATTTCGACCGTCGAAGCGATCGAAGCGTCCCTCGGACAGCTTGGCCACCAGTCCGAGCGGATCGGCCACGCCCGGCAGCTGGCCCGGCGGCTGGTAAGTGGCGAGACCTGGGACCTGGTGTTCAACATCGCAGAGGGGCTGTCTGGCGCCAGCCGCGAGGCGCAGATTCCGTCGCTGCTCGATGTGTATGGCATTGCCTACACGTTCTCCGATCCGCTCGTGATGGCGCTCACCCTGCACAAGGGGCTGACCAAGACCGTCGTGGCCGCCGGCGGAGTGCCGACGCCGCGATTTGCGGTCGTCGAGAAGCCCGCCGACGTCGAACCCATCGACTTGCCCTATCCGCTCTTCGCCAAGCCGGTGGCCGAAGGCACCGGCAAGGGCGTGTCGCCCGCGTCCAAAGTGAAGGACCGAGCCGCCTTGCAAGCTGTCTGCGATCGCCTGCTCGCCGAGCACCAGCAGCCAGTGCTCGTCGAGACCTACTTGCCGGGCCGCGAGTTCACCGTCGGCATCACTGGCAGCGGCGCCAGCGCGGTCGCCGTCGGTACGGTCGAGATCCTGCTGCTGGAAGGCGCCGAGGCCGACGCCTATTCGTACCTCAACAAGGAGCGCTGCGAGCAGCTGGTCGAGTACCGCCTGGTGCACGCCGGCCGCGACGAGCAGGTCCGCCTCGCCGAAAAGGTCGCGCTGGCGGCCTGGCGGATCCTCGGCTGCCGCGACGCCGGCCGGGTCGATCTGCGGTGTGACGCCGCCGGGCAGCCGAGTTTCATGGAGGTCAATCCGCTGGCCGGTCTGCATCCCGAACACTCCGATTTGCCGATCCTGGCGACGAAGGCCGGCCTGCCGTACGTCGAGCTGATCGGGCGGATCGTCGCCAGCGCCGCCCCGCGCGTCGAGGAAGCGAGGCACTCGAAGGCTCGGAGATTTCGCGCTTGAAAATCGCCATCCTTCACAACGCCGTCGCCGACACCGATTCGCCGTCGGACCGCGATGTGCTCGTGCAAGTGGCCGCGGTCGAGGCGGCGCTCCGCACGCTGGGCCACCAGTCGCGGCGACTGCCCTGCACACTCAACTTCGAGCTGGCCCTGGAATCGCTGCAGGCGGACCGCCCGGAGCTGATCTTCAACCTCGTCGAATCGCTGGGCGGGTCCGACCGGCTGGCGCACCTGGCGGGCGTGCTGATCGAGGATCTCGACCTGCCGTACACGGGCACGCCCGCGGCCGCGTTGCACCTCACCAACAACAAGCCGCTGACGAAGGCCCGCCTGCGCGAGGCGGGTTTGCCGACGGCCGACTGGGCCGTGACCGATGGCCCGCCGGCGGCCCTCGATCCGCCCTACATCATCAAGGCGATCTGGGAGCACGCGTCACTCGGCCTCGACGATCACGCCGTCATCACCGCCGGCGACGGGGCGCTGGTCCAGGGGCAAATCGCCTCGCGCTCGCGGCAACTCGGCCAGCTGTGTTTTGCCGAGCGGTACATTGACGGCCGCGAGTTCAATCTCTCGCTGATCGCCACGGGTAACGGCCCGTGCGTCTTGCCGCCGGCGGAGATCGACTTTTCCAAGTTCCCGGCGGGCAAGCCCAAAATCGTCGGCTACGCCGCCAAGTGGAACGAGGCCGCGTTCGAGTTCGAGAACACGCCGCGGAAGTTCGACCACGCTGCCGCCGACACGCCGCTGGTCGATTGGCTCCGGGCGCTGGCGGTCGAGTGCTGGGACCTGTTCGGCCTCCGCGGCTACGCCCGCGTCGATTTTCGCGTCGATCGCCAGGGGCAGCCCTGGATTCTCGAGCTCAACGCCAATCCCTGTCTCTCGCCCGACGCCGGGTTCGCCGCCGCGCTGGCCCAGGCTAACGTCCCGCTGGAACGGGCGATCGCCTGGATCATCGACGACGCGCTACGGCCGGCTCGATGACTATTTCCCTCATTCCGCATTCCGCACTTGCGCTAGTCCTCGTCATGTTCCGGCTCGCGCGGACGGCTGATCCGCCAGCCGAAGACGAGCAGGCTCAGCACGCCGACGATCGCCAGGATCGTCTTGCCCTGATCGACCGCGGTGGTGCCGCCGACTTGCCGCCAGATGGCAGCCGCCAGCGCCGCGGGCGGCGCTTGATTGACGTCCACACCGGCGCTGGCGGGCACACCAGTAGTGATCCGCGGCGGCAGCGAGCTGTGAATCGCGGCGGCGACTGCGTCCGCTTCGCGCAGCGCGGCGGGAGCGAGGGCCACGCGTGAGGCCGGTTCATCGCGCGGAGGCGGCGGCGTCAGCAGCGGAACGTCCAGCGGCATGGGCGCGGGTGAGCTGGATCCCGCCGCATCGGCAGGCGCACCGCCGCGCACCGCCCAGCCGTCTTTCGAAAGCGGCGGCCCAAGCGGCAATCCGATCGGCGGCTGCGGCTGATGCAGCGCCGTCGCTTGAGGCGGCGTTCCCTCGGCCGGCGGTGGAGCAAGTGCAAGCTGCGCGGGCGCGTCGCCGCCCGGTGTCCCGCCGGGAACGACCGTCGTCAGGAACTGCAGCACGCGGCCGCCATAACTGCCGTTGGTGTAGCCGTGCCCCGCGCCGAACAACACGCCGCACAGCTCGCCGCGCTGGTTGAAGATCGGTCCGCCCGAATCACCTTGTCGCGCCTCGACGCGGGCGATGTCGAGCATCTCCTGCGGCAGGTCGGGGCTGGGCGAGACGTAGTTGCCCAGCGAGCCCGAGGCGGCGCGATACTTGCCGTCGCCGTAGCCGGCGATCGTCAGCGATTCGCCGAGCTGCGGGGCCGCGGAGGTAATGGCGATCGGCGTCACGGGCGGCCGGTAGACGCTGAGCGCCGCCAGGTCCCAGTCGTGATCGGTCTTCACGACCTGGGCCGGCGACTTGAATCCGCCGGGGAATTCGACGCTGATTTGCCCCGCGGCATCGCGGACGACGTGCCAGTTCGTCACGACCAGCCCGAATTGCCCGCGGACATCGACGAGCGACCCGCTGCCGTAGGAGACCGCGCCCTTCTCCGGCACGATGATTCGCGCCACGGCCGGATGGGGCGCTTGTGACGGCTGAGGCGCTGCGGGAAGCGATTGCGGCGGCAGCGAATTCGCCGGCGGCAAAAGCGGCGTGGGTTGCGCCGCAGGAAACACGTTCAGCCGCGGCGGAATCTGCCGGATCGGAAACTGCGCGTGCGACTGGCCCGGCGAAAGCAGGAAAAACGAGGCAGCGAGGGCCAGAAATCCCGCCGGCAGCTTGCGCGCGCGGACACTCCGCACACGGCCGACGCCGTCGGCGCAAGCCCGGGGAGGGGCGACCGGGGGGCTGGACACTTCGCACCTCGATTTCCGCCACGCGAGGTGACACACGCGCGTCCGGCGGCCGCGCACCCGGCTTCGGAGGAGCCGAGGCGCTCGGAGGTAGCCGCCGAGATCGCGGTCGTGCCTTCTCTTCATCGCCCGCGGCCCGCCACCCGCTCGACTTGATTGCGGCTTGCCGCGATTTGCCGCATTAGCCGCGCCGCTGGAACGCTGCGCTTATCTGGACCGGCAAAGATTGTTGACTTCGTTATCCCGCTTAGCCCCGGCGTCCACGCCGGTCCACGGCCAGCCGGCCTGGGGGCCGGGGCTAAGCGTTTTACAGCTCGCTGATCGCCCGGAAGTCCTCCTTCAGCGACTGATACAGCCGCTGGTAAACGGGAAATCCCCGGTCGTAAACCTTGGCGGCGCTCTGGGACGTAACGGTGCGGCTGACGACGCGGATCGTAGCGGCGCAAGCTTCTTCGACATTTTTGTACGCGCCCGCGCCGACGGCGGCGAGCAGCGCGACGCCGTACGCCGGGCCCTGCTCGGCGTTGATCGTCACCACGTCCTGGCCAAACACGTCGGCCTGAATCTGCCGCCAGAGCGGGCTTTTGCTGCCGCCACCCGACGCGCGGATCTCGTTGACCGGCACGCCCTGCTCGCGAATGATCGTCAGGCTGTCCTTGAGGGCGTAGGTCACGCCCTCCATCACGCTGCGGGCCAGGTGGCCGCGGCTGTGGGCCAGCGTCAGACCGATGAAGCAGCCGCGGGCCAGCGGATCGGCGTGCGGCGTGCGTTCGCCAGTCAAATAAGGCAGGAAGAACAGCCCCCCGCTGCCGGCGGCGACCTGCGCCGCCTCGGCGTTGAGCACGTCATAGACGCTCTGGCCCTTGGCCGCGGCATCCTGGCAGACTTGCTCCGCGAACCACTGCAGCGAGCCGCCGGCGCTCAGGCTGACGCCCATCATGTGCCACTTGCCGTGCACCGCGTGGCAAAACGTGTGCAGCCGGCCGGCGGGATCGAACTGCATCTCGTCGGAGTGGACGAACATCACGCCGCTGGTGCCGATGGACGTCGAGAGTACGCCGCGCTTGACGACGCCCGTCCCGACGGCATTGGCGGCACAATCGCCCGCGCCGCCGACCACGACGCAGTCGGTAGAGAGGCCGAGCTGTTTGGCCACAGCGGGCGTGAGCTGGCCCGTCACTTCCTCCGACTCGTGGCACCTGGCCAGCAGCGACTCGTCGAGCTCCAGCTTTTCCAGCAGCTTCTTCGACCAGTTGCGCTTGGCTACGTCCAGCAGCAGCATGCCGCTGGCGTCGCTCACTTCCGTGGCGAATTCGCCGGTCAGGCGGCGGCGGATGTCGTCCTTGGGCAGCAGCACCTTGGCGAGCTTCTCGAAGTTCTTGGGCTCCTTGTTCCGCAGCCAGAGGATTTTCGGGGCGGTAAAACCGGTGAGCGCCGGGTTGGCGACCAATTGAATCAGCTTCTTTCGCCCGCCGGCCCGCCGCTCGATCTCCTCACACTCGGCCGCCGTGCGGTTGTCGTTCCAGAGCAGTGCCCGGCGGATGACCTTGCCGCTCTTATCGAGGAACACCGAGCCGTGCATCTGCCCCGACAGGCCGATCGCCTTGACGTCGGCCGGCTTGAGCTTCGCCTTCTTCACGACGGCCCGGATCGTGGCGAC
>DASRJB010000459.1:0-3030 GCA_035649715.1 Pirellulaceae bacterium | reverse complement strand
CCCCGTCAGTGTCCCGCCCGGAGACGTCTGTGCCGCTCCGCTCCCGTTGGGCGCCACCGGCGCGGCCGCGTCAGGCGGATTCCCCGCGCTCGGCTGAGAACCGTTTCCGCCACATCCTAAACAGGCTGCTGCGACTGCAATGGGAAGAACAAACCGCATGGCAATCACCCCTGCATTAGGGCCCTGGCCGCAGCCCCAGAGCACTTACTTTGATCATCGTACAGCGCTTTCCACCGCACAAGCCAACGGCCAAATTCCAAGTACACCACTTTTCAAGAACGGCTCGCCGTTACTCGTCCCGCCTGCTTTTCAGCGGGGCCAAGTCCGGGTGCGCGACCGCCAGGCGTCTTATCGGGAGAAGTTGGTCCAGCCGGCGGTCTTGGTGCGGCGCGTGTAAACCTTGTCGGCGGAGGTGACGACGAGCGTGTCAAGCTTTTCGCCGGCGAAGGCGACGTTGCTGAGCGACTTCTCCTGGGGTTTGGCGATGACGCCCGAGAGGCGGCCCTGCGTGTCGAAGACTTGCAGCCCGGCTTGCGACGTGACGTACAGCCGGCCGGCAGCGTCGGTCTTGAGTCCATCGGCGCCGCTGGTCCTCTTGCCGGCGGCGATGGCCGCGGTGGTCAGCTGCAGAGTCGAGTAGGGCTGCTTGAACTCCAGCGAATGGTCGTCGGCGATGCGAAAGGTCCAGAGGCTCTCGGTGGCGGAATCGGCCACGACGAGCGTCCGCTGATCGGACCACAGGCAAACGCCGTTCGGCCGTTCGATGCCTTCATCGACGACGGTCTTTTTGCCGGACGGATCGACGTGCCAGACGCGGTGGCCTTGCGGGTCGGTGACAAAGATGTGGTTGTCTCTGGTGACGGCCAGGTCGTTCACGCCGATGCCATTGCAAATCTCCGTCGGCTTTCCCGCGGCGTCGTAGGCCACGATCGCCCGGCTGCCGCTCTGACAGGCGTACAGCCGGCCATCGCCGCCGAAGGCCAGGCCGCTGGAGCGTCCGGTGTTCTCGGCAAACAGCGTGACGCCTTTGGTCTTCAGATCGAGCTTGAAGATCTTGCTCGCCGGGACATCGACGAAGAAGACGATGCCGCCCTGATCGACGGCCGGGCCCTCGGTGAACTGGTAGCCTGCGGCGGCGAGCGTCCAGCCTTCGCCATCGATCAGGACCTGCGACAGCGGCATGTCCTGGCCGCCAGCGACGCCCAACAACAAAACCAGCAGCAGTACAGTCCAGGCGAACGTTTTCATGGGCGCAGGTGGAGAGCCTTCAGGCCGCGGAAGACCGGGTAGGGTCGCCAGGCAATCGATTCGTCGGCCAGCTGCAGCTTGGGCCAACGCCGGCTGATGGTGGCCAGGGCGATCTGGCCTTCCAACCGGCCGAGAGCCGCGCCGAGGCAGAAGTGCTGCCCGCCGCCGAAGGCCACGTGCTTGTTGTCGGGGCGGCGGATGTCGAACCGGTCGGCATGCGGGAACTGGGCGTCGTCGCGGTTGGCGGCGGCCAGGCCCAGAGCCAGCGGCTGATTGGCGGGAATCTTGACGCCGGCGACCTCGATTTCCTCCAGCGTCCGCCGGGCGACGACCTGAATCGGGCTCTCGAATCGGAGGCCCTCCTCGACGGTGGATTCGACGAGGCCGGGATCGGCGACGAGGGCCTCCCACTGCTCGCGGTTCTGGAGCAGGTGGAGCACGGTGTTGGCGATCAGGTTGGTCGTCGTCTCGTGGGCGGCATTGATCATGCCGACGACGTTGCTGAAGAGCTCCGTCTGGCTGAGCTTTTCGCCTTGCTCCTCGGCGGCGACCATGCCGCTCAAAAGGTCGTCGCGCGGCTTGGCGCGAATCTGGGCGAACAGGGCCGTCAGATACTCGCGCAGCTGCACGGCGGCCGCGGTCCCCCGGCGGGCCCGCTCGGCCAGCGGCACGGCGCTGGCCCCCATGAACAAATAGATCTCGTCGGTCCACTGCTTGAACCGATGATGGTCTTCCTGCGGCAGGCCGAGCATCGACGCGATCACGTGCGCCGGCAGCGGATCGGCGACCTGCGAAACCAGTTCGACCCGGCCGGCGGCCTCGGCTTTGCCCAGCAGGTGATTCAAATACGACTCGATCTCGCGCCGCATCAGCTCGACCCGCCGCGGCGTGAACGCCAGCTGCATCAGGCCGCGGATGCGGCGGTGGTCGGGGCTGTCGGTGAGCACGATGCGGTTGGTGAGGATCTCCTTGAGCGGCTGCACGGCCGCCTGCTGCTCGGCGGGCACGCGGCCGATCCAGTCGCCCAGCGAGTTGGACGAGACGCGATGATCGCGGAGCAGGGCGAACACGTCGGCGTAGCGCGTGACGAGCCAATAGGAGAGCCGCTCGTCCCAGCAGACCGGCGTGCCCTGGCGCAGCGTGGCATACGCCGAGTAGGGATCGCGGATGAACTCGGCCGACGTCAGGTCGAACGGGTTTTTAGGGCCGGGCATATTGGGACTGGGCATACTGGGAATATCCGATTGGCGATCATTGTTTAACCCGCAGCCCGAGGCGCAGGCGGATTCGCCGGTGTCGCCGTCGCCTCCGGCTCCGGGTTAAACGATGCTGAAGGCTGCGTGGAGCTTAAGGCCAGGTGCGCCGCCCCGTCAAATATCAGGCACCGCGCGACTCGGCCACGGGCGCGGCCGCCACACTGGAAGGGCTGCCAGCGTCGAGCCAGACGACCTCTTCGCTAATGGCCGCATCGACGGCGTTCAGCAGCTGCTCGGCGCCGGAGGGGCCGGCGACATCGACGAACTGGCAGCCGGCCACGAACAAGTCGTCCCACACCCGGCAGCACCAGCAGACCTCGACCATCCGGCTGGTGTCGTGCAGGAGCAGGAGCAGCCGCTGGCCCCGCGTGAGCTGCCGGCGATAGAGCAGGCTGACGCCGCTGCGCGAGAGGTCGCTGGTGACGATTTCGGCGTCCTGCAGATCGCTGACCGCAGCGGTTTCAAGCGGCGGAAAGATGAGGGCCTGAGCCCGGCCCTTGAACGGCACCCGGGGAGACGACCGCTT